>NZ_LHOZ01000088.1:0-57291 GCF_001297205.1 Frigoribacterium sp. RIT-PI-h
CCGACCGACACGGGCGACGGCCACATCGGTCTGGACGCCTTCCACGACGTCGCCGGGGTCTTCGCGGCGAGCCAGGCGCTGTACGACGTCGACCGCCCGGGCGACCAACTCGCCCTGACCACGGGCGGCCCGCCCGGCCCGGCCGGCCGCCCGGAGGACCGCGGGCACGTCACCCTCGCCCGCGGCCGGCGTCCCCGCCGGCCACCGCGACCTGTACTTCTACCGCGCCGACGCAGCCCGCGCCGACCCCGCCGACCCCCACACCCCCGCACCTCACACGACCCCCTAGTCACACCCGCAGCACCACCCCACCCAAGGAGAACACCGTGCAACGACGCACACGCTTCACCCGCCGTGCCACCCTCGGCGCGACCGTCCTGGTCGCCGCCCTCGGCCTGACCGCCTGCTCGGGCGGCGGCGGAGCCTCGAGCGACGCCCTGACCGCCAAGGGCCCCATCACGATCTGGTACTCGAACAACGAGCAGGAGGTCACCTGGGGCAAGGCCATGGTCGAGGCCTGGAACGCCGACCACCCCGACGAGCAGGTCAAGGGGCAGGAGATCCCCGCCGGCAAGTCCAGCGAAGAGGTCATCGGCGCCGCCATCACGGCCGGCAACGCTCCCTGCCTGGTCTACAACACGGCCCCCAGCGCGGTCGGGCAGTTCCAGAAGCAGGGCGGTCTGGTCGACCTGTCGAGCTTCGACGACGGCGCGAGCTACATCGAGGAGCGCAGCGGCGACCTCGCGAAGCAGTACCAGGACGCCGACGGCAAGTACTACCAGCTGCCCTGGAAGTCGAACCCGGTGATGATCTTCTACAACAAGGACCTCTTCACCAAGGCCGGCCTCGACGCCGAGAACCCCGACCTGTCGACCTACGACGACTTCCTCGCGACGTCGAAGACCCTGGTCGACGCGGGCGTCTCGAAATACGCCATCCACCCGGCGCCGACGAGCGAGTTCTTCCAGTCGCAGTTCGACTTCATGCCGCTCTACGCGGCCGAGACCGGCGGCACCGGCCTGGTCGAGGACGGCAAGGCGACCTTCGCCGACACCGCCGGCGAGGACGTCGCGACCTTCTGGCGCTCGCTCTACGAGCAGGGACTGGCCGGCCAGGAGCAGTACACGGGCGACTCGTTCGCCGACGGCGAGGCCGCGATGTCGATCGTCGGGCCGTGGGCCGTCTCCGTGTACGAGGACGTCAACTGGGGTGCCGTGCCCGTCCCGACCAAGGACGGCACGAGCGCCGACGAGACCTACACGTTCAGCGACGCGAAGAACGTCGGCATGTACACGGCCTGCGAGAACCAGGGCACGGCGTGGGACTTCCTGAAGTTCTCGACCAGCAGCGACCAGGACCGCGCCCTGCTCGAGACCACGGGCCAGATGCCGATCCGCACCGACCTGGCCTCGACCTACGCCGACTACTTCGACGCGAACCCCTCGTACGCGCTCTTCGGCGACCAGGCGGCCCGGACCGTCGAGGTGCCGGCCGGCCCGAACACCGTGGCCGAGCTGCAGGCGTTCCGCGACGCGTGGTCGAGCAGCGTGATCTTCGGCAAGGGTGACGTCGACTCGTCGCTGAAGGACGCTGCGGACAAGATCGACGAGCTCGCGGCTCAGGGCTGATCGTGTCCACCGTGCACGAGGCGGCGGCAGCGTCGCCGACCGCCGGACGAGCCGAGGAGGCGCACCGCGCCTCCTCGGGGGGTCCCGGCTCCGGGCACCGGGCGGGCCGTCGCCGAGGTGACGACCCGCGCGGGCGTCGGCGGGGCGGCCTGCTCGGCAAGCACCCGCTCGGCCTGCTGTTCAGCGCGCCCTACCTGGTGTTCGTGCTGGCGGTGTTCGCGTACCCGTTGGTCTACGCGGTCTACATCGCGTTCCACGACTACTTCTTCACGGCGCCCGGTGCCGTCGTCGCGCGGCCCTTCGTCGGCCTCGAGAACTTCGTCACCGCGTTCACCGACCCCGCCGTGATCCGGTCCTTCGGCAACGTCGGCGTCTTCCTCGTGATCAACGTGCCGCTGACCGTGGTGCTGAGCATGGTGCTCGCCACCGCCCTCGACAAGGTCGCGCACTTCCGGGGCTTCCTGCGGGTGGCGTTCTACGTGCCGTACCTGACGGCGAGCGTCGCCGTCGTCGCGGTCTGGCTGTTCCTGTTCAACGGCGACGGTCTGGTCAACAACCTGCTCGGACCGCTGGCCCCGACGCCGTCGTGGCTGATCAACTCGGCGTGGGCCATGCCCTCGATCGCGCTGTTCGTCACGTGGAAGCAGCTCGGGTTCTACATCCTGCTGTACCTCGCGGCGCTGCAGAACGTGCCGAAAGAGCTGTACGAGGCGGCCTCGAGCGATGGCGCCGGCCCGATCCGGTCGTTCTTCACCGTCACCGTGCCGGGCGTGCGGCCGGCCACCGTGCTCGTGCTGCTCGTCTCGACCGTCACGGGGGCGAACCTCTTCACCGAGCCGTACCTGTTGACCGGGGGAGGCGGGCCGAACGGCGCGTCGACCTCGCCCGTGTTGCTGATGTACCAGAAGGGCATCGAGCAGGGGAACCCCGACCAGGCCGCCGCGATCGGCGTCGTGCTCGTGATCCTCGTGCTGGTCATCGCCCTGCTGCAGAACCGGTTCGCCGGCGGAAAGGAGGACTGACATGACCGTCTCCGACGAGACCACCGCCCGCCCCCGGCGGATCGCGAAGAGGCCGCCCTTGACCCGGGCCCAGACCACTCTGCGTGGCGTCGTGCTCGCCCTCGGCGCCCTGGCGTTCCTGTTCCCGTTCTACTACATGGTGATCGGCTCGCTGCAGACCAAGCCCGACCCGACCGTGGCCGGGGCGTTCCCGCACCCGTCGAACCTGACGGTCGAGAACTACGCCGCCATCGACAGCCGCATCGGGCTGCTGAGCGGCCTGCTCAACTCGGGCATCTTCACGGTCGGCGTGCTCGCCTGCACCCTCGTGTTCGGCGTGCTGGTCGGGTACGCGCTGGCCGTGCTGCAGTGGCGCGGTCGCGGGGTCACCTTCGCCTTGGCGCTGCTGGTGCAGGTGGTGCCGTTCCAGCTGTTGATCATCCCGCTGTACGTGCTCATCGCGCGCAACTACGGGCTGAGCGACAACTACCTCGGCATGATCCTGCCGTTCGCGATCAACTCGACGGCGGTGATCATCTTCCGGCAGTACTTCCTGCAGCTGCCGAAGGAGCTGTTCGAGGCGGCACGCATCGACGGCACCGGTGAGTTCCGGCTGCTGTGGAACATCGCGCTGCCGCTCGTGCGACCCGCGCTGGTCACGGCTCTGCTGCTGACCTTCATCGGCCCGTGGAACGAGTTCCTCTGGCCGTTCCTCATCACCAAGGAGGCGTCGATGCAGCCGCTCGCCGTGTCGCTGGCGAACTACATCAGCAACGTGGCGGCGACCGCGGCGAACCCGTTCGGCGCGACCCTCGCGGGCGCCGTCGTCCTGGCCGCACCGGTCGTGCTGCTGTTCATCGTGTTCCAGCGCTACTTCATCTCGACCGACGTCGGCTCGAGCGTGAAGGGCTGACCGACAACCCCCGGCCTCGAGGAGGCGCGGTGCGCGACCACCGTTCGCCGCGCCTCCTCGGCTCCCCACCCTCAGACCGGGTCGCCGTGCCGGCGGCCCCCACCGCAGGAGGCGCGGTCCGATCCCCCCTCGCGCCGCGCCTCCGTCGCCTCCCGCCTCTCGAAAGGGCCTCCCATGGCTGACTTCCCGTACCGACTGACCCGCCTGGGCGTCGTGATGACCCCCGACCCCGACTCGCCCGACGAGGCCGAGGGGGTGCTCAACCCCGGCTCGGGTCGCGGGCCGGACGGCGAGCTCTACCTGCTGCCGCGGCTCGTGGCCACGGGCAACGTGTCGCGGATCGGGCTGGCCCGGGTCGTCGTCGAGGACGGCGTGCCCGTGGGCGTCACCCGCGAGGGCGTCGTGCTCGCCCCCGACCGCGGGTGGGAACGCGGCGCGACCCACGCCGGCGTCGAGGACCCGCGCGTCACGTGGATCGACGCGCTCGGGCTGCACGTGATGACCTACGTCGCCTACGGACCGCTCGGGCCGCGCACCGCGGTCGCCGTGAGCGGGGACCTGCGCGACTGGAGACGACTCGGGCCGGCCACCTTCGAGTACGTCGACGAGCTCGACACCGACCTCGGACTGTTCCACAACAAGGACACCGTGTTCTTCCCGTCGCCGGTCACCGCGCCGGACGGCGTGCGCAGCTTCGCCGTGCTGCACCGGCCGATGTGGCACATCGGGGCGACGGTGCCGGGCGAGGGCAGCCCGCTGCCGGCCGGCGTCACCGACGGGCGGCACTCGATCTGGATCAGCTACGTGCCGGTCGACGCCGTCGCCGCCGACCCGCGGGCGTTGGCCCGGTGGGGGCAGCACCGTTTCGTCGCGGGGCCGGAGTTCCCGTTCGAAGAGCTCAAGATCGGTGGCGGCCCGCCCCCGCTGCGCGTGGACGAGGGCTGGCTGCTGCTGCACCACGGTGTCACCGGGGTGATCGAGGACGCGTTCGCCCAGCAGCAGAACGTGAACTACGCGGCGGGCGGCATCATCCTCGACGCCGACGACCCGTCGCGCGTCGTCACCCGGTCGGAGGTGCCGCTGCTCGAGGCCGAGACCGCCGACGAACGCGACGGCATCGTGCCGAACGTCGTGTTCCCCACCGCGATCGAGGAGGTCGACGGCGTCCGGTACGTGTTCTACGGCATGGCTGACTCGAAGATCGGCGTCGCCCGCCTCGACCGGGCCTGAGCTCCCTCACACACCGACGTCGAGCACGGCCCGACGACAGCAGACCACGACAAGAAGGAGGCGGTCGACGATGATCGCACGCAACTCACGATGGACGGGCGCGGCACTGGCCGCGGCCCTGGCGACCGTGCTGGGGGTGACGGGGGCGCTGCCTGCTGCCGCCGCGCCTCCTGGACCGGCGTCCGCGCCGAGCGGGACGGCCGCGCCGACCGCGCCGACCGCCCCGCCGACGGCCGCACCGGCCGTGGCGCCGCTGACGAACCTGGCGCACCTGGACTTCCTGCTCGACCGGACGACGCCCGCGCCCGAGGCCGGCCACTCGACCTACCGGCAGAGCAGCGAGCCGACGCTCACGGTGCCGTGGACCTACGCCGACGCCCGTGACGGTGGCACCTTCGCCCGGGTGGGCGGCGGCCCCCTAGACCCCGCGACCGGGTACTGGGGGCAGGGCGCCTACAACAGCGACGACGTCTCGCGGACGGCCGTCGTGTACCTGCGCGACTGGCGGCAGACCGGCTCGGAGGCGAGCCGGGACAAGGCGTACGAGCTGCTGCGCGCGACCGCGTACTTCCAGACCACCACCGGTGAGGACGCCGGCAACGTCGTGCTCTGGATGCAGCCCGACGGCACCTTCAACCGCAGCCCGGTGCCGGTCGAGCTGCCCGACCCCTCCGACAGCGGCAACAGCTACTGGCTGGCCCGCAGCATCTGGGCGTTCGGCGAGGGATACGCCGCGTTCGCCGACGACGACCCCGAGTTCGCCGCGTTCCTGCAGCAGCGGCTGCAACTCGGCGTGACGGCGCTGAACCGCGAGACGCTCGCCCGCTACGGGCAGTACGACGTGGCCGACGGGGCGAAGGTGCCCGCGTGGCTGATCGGCTCCGGTGCCGACGCCTCGGCCGAGGCCGTCCTCGGGCTGGCCGCCTACTCGGCCGTCGTGCCGGGTGACGCGGCCTCGCGCACCGCGCTGACGCAGCTCGCCGAGGGCGTCGCCGCGATGTCGTCCGGCGACGGGCAGACCTGGCCGTACGGAGCCGTGCTGCCCTGGGCGAAGTCCCGCTCGATGTGGCACGCCTGGTCGTCGCAGATGCCCGTCGCCCTGGCCCGGGCGTCGACCACGCTCGGCCGACCCGACCTGCTGAAGCCCGCCGTGCTCGACCAGACCTCGTTCACGACGACGCTGCTCAGCGCGAGCGGGCCCGACAACGCCTGGTACCCGACGCCCGTCGACCAGACGCAGATCGCCTACGGGGCCGACTCGCGGCTGCAGTCGGCGCTCGCCGTGGCCGGCGCCGGTGCGGGTGCGCCGGGCCTGAAGCGGATCGCGGCCGTCGCCGCGAGCTGGTACTTCGGCACGAACCGCTCGGGCACCCCCGTGTACGACCCGGCCACCGGCGTGACGTTCGACGGCGTGCAGGCCGACGGCACGGTGAACCGCAACAGCGGGGCCGAGAGCACGATCCACGGCCTGCTGTCGATGATCGCCCTCGACGGTGCTCCCGACGTCTCGGCCGAGGCGCAGGGGCTGACGAGCGTCACCTCGCGTGACGGCCTGACGGTGGTCGAGGCCGAGACGGCGGCGCCCACGACGGGCACGGTCGTCACGCCCGACTCGGCGTGGACGGGCGAGTCGCAGTACAGCGGCGGCTCGGCCTTGCGGCTCGAGCCCGGGCAGAGCGCGACGATCACGGTGCCCGCGGGCTCCGGGTTGCGGCACGTCGAGCCGGTGCTGCTGGCCGCCGAGGGAGTGCGGTCGACGTCGGCCTGGAAGGCGGGGCGCGTACCCCTGGGGACGTTGACGACGCAGGCCGGGGCGCGGGGCGGGACGGCCGCCTCCGGGGTGCGGCTGCCCCAGACGCTGCCGGTGCCGATCGGCGCGGGGGGGACGCCGATCACCGTGACCGCCGGGCGGAACGCGACCGTGGTCGACGCCCTGATCGTGCGGCCGCTCGTGCAGCGACTCGTGCTCGCGGGCACGGCGGCCGACGGGCGGGCGACGACGACCGAGCTGTTGTCGTCGACCTCGCGGCTGCCGCTGCCGGCCTCGGTCGGCGTGCGCGGCACCCGGTCGTCGGCCTCGTCGTACGACGCGCAGGGCCGTCTCGTGCAGCAGCGTGACGTGCAGGGCCGCAGCATCGTGCTGGTCAAGCCCGGCGGCTTCGCCGTCGTCACCCGGTAGCGCGCCCCGAGACCCCAGGAACCCGCTCAGACCCCACGCCGCGCGCGAGGGTCTCGGCAGGTTCCTGGGGTCTCGTCGCGCCGTGACCCGAGGAGGCGCGGGGACGGTCGAGCGCATGAGCGACGACACGCAGGCCCCCGGGCCCGCCGACCGCGACACGAGCCCGGGGCACGAGGTCGACCACGACCCGACCGGCATGACCGACGACGAGAAGCGGCACGACCAGTTGACCCGCGCCCCGAAGTCGGACGAGTCGGACGCCGCCCCGCGCATCACGACCGAGGACCGCGGCGACGGCGTCACCCGCATCGACGTCGCCGACACCGCCAAGGTCCGCCCGGGCAAGGCCGACTGACGCGGGGGCCGGGCGGCGGGCCGTCCGCGGCGGCCGGCCCGCGCCTCCCCGGTGGGGCCCCCCCGGGCTTCGCAAACGGGACAGCACACGGGCCCCCGCCTGCCCCCAGGCATACCGTGCACGCATGGTGTCCCAGGTCAGCGTAGAAACCAGTCCACCGAGCGCGGGCGCGAACCCGCCCGGCGTCCCGACGACGACGATCACGCTCGACGTGAACGGCAGCCCGCACCGGCTCGAGGTCGACAACCGCACGTCGCTGCTCGACGCCCTACGCGAGCGCCTAGACCTGACGGGCTCGAAGAAGGGCTGCGACCACGGCCAGTGCGGTGCCTGCACGGTCCTGGTCGACGGACGACGCACCAACAGCTGCCTCGTCCTCGCCGTCAGCGCCGAGGGCAGTGACGTCACGACCGTCGAGGGGCTCGCCGACGGCGACGCCCTGCACCCGGTGCAGCAGGCGTTCCTCGACCGGGACGCCTACCAGTGCGGCTACTGCACGCCGGGCCAGATCTGTTCGACGGTCGGCATGCTCGAGGAGGCGCGGGCCGGCATGCCGAGCCACGTCACCACCGACATCACCAACGGCGAGATCGACCTCGACGACGAGGAGGTCCGCGAACGTCTCAGCGGCAACCTGTGTCGGTGCGGGGCCTACATGAACATCGTCCCGGCCGTGCACGACGCGGCCTGCGCGCACGACGCCGACGCGACCGGGGGAGCCACCCGATGAAGACCTTCGAGTACGAGCGCGCGACCGACGTCGCCTCCGCCGTCGCCACCCTCGACCGCACCCCGAACGCCAAGCCCCTGGGCGGCGGCACGAACCTCGTCGACCTGATGAAGCTCGGCGTCGAGCGTCCCGACCTGCTCGTCGACGTCAGCCGCGTCGACTTCGGCGGGGTCGACGAGCTGCCCGACGGAGGCCTGCGCATCGGGGCGGGGGTCCGCAACAGCGACCTCGCCGCGCACCCCCTCGTCCGCACCCGCTACCCGGCCCTGACCCGTGCCCTCGTCAGCGCGGCCTCGGGTCAGCTGCGCAACCAGGCGACGACCGGCGGCAACCTGCTGCAGCGCACCCGCTGCACCTATTTCATGGACACCACGAAGCCCTGCAACAAGCGCGAACCCGGCACGGGATGCGGCGCGATCGCGGGGCTGTCACGCGAACTCGGCATCCTCGGCGTCAACGACCTGTGCATCGCCACGCACCCGGGCGACATGGCCGTCGCCCTCGCGGCGCTCGACGCGGTCGTCGTCTTCGAGACCGTCGAGGGCGAGCAGCGCCTGCCGATCGACGAGTTCTTCCGTGAGCCGGGCGACGACCCGACCCGCGACACGAACCTGCCGGGCGGAGCGCTGATCACCGCGGTCGAGCTGCCGTCCCTGCCGGTCGCCACGAACTCCACGTACCGCAAGGCGCGTGACCGCCGGTCGTACGCCTTCGCCCTCGGCTCGGTCGCCGCCGCCCTCTCGGTCGACGAGGCCGGTCTCGTGACCGACGTGCGCATCGCCCTGGGCGCCGCGTCGCCCGTGCCCTGGCGTGCCCGCAAGGCCGAGGAGGCGCTGGTCGGCTCTCCGGCGACGCTCGCCTCGTTCGCGGCCGCCGCGCGACTCGAGCTGGCCGCCGCGACGACCACCGAGCAGAACGCCTTCAAGGTGCCGCTGCTGACCCGGCTCGTCGTGGGCGTGCTGAGCGAGCTCGCCGGCCTCGACCACGAGGGTGACGACCCGGCCGAGGACGTCGACCCGTCACCGTTCCGCCCGACCGGCGCCAACGGGTCGCCCCGTCGCGTCGCGGCCGACGTCGAGCCCGGCACCCGGAATGCCACCGGCACCGAGGGGAGCGCGTCGTGACGGCCGTCGACGTCGTCACGCCGGTCGACACGAGCGTCCCCACGGGTCTCGGCGCCCCCGTCGCCCGGCTCGAGGGTCGGGACAAGGTGACGGGTGCCGCCCGGTACGCCTACGAGCACACGCCCGACGGCGTGCTGTACGGCTGGATCGTGCAGTCGACGGTGACGACCGGCACGATCACCGGCTCGAACCGCGACGAGGTGCTCGCGATGCCCGGCGTTCACGACGTCATCACGTACGAGCAGGCTCCGCACCTCGAGGACGCCGAGGACGGTGAGCTGCTCGTCCTGCAGTCGGCCGAGGTCGCCTACCGCGGCCAGCCCGTCGCGCTCGTGGTGGCCGACACCTTCGACACCGCCCGCGAGGCCGCGTCGGCGCTCGCCTTCGAGTACGACGAGGGCGGCATCGACGTCGTGCTGAGCATCGACCACCCGTCGCTGTACGCCCCCGAGACCGTCAACGCGGGCTTCGAGACCGACACCTCGCAGGGTGACGTCGACGCGGCGATGGCCGATTCGTCCGTCGTGATCGACGAGACGTACGAGACGGCGGCCCTGTTCAACAGCCCGATGGAGCCGCACGCCACGGTCGCCACCTGGTCCGACGGCGAGCTCGACGTGCTCGACTCGAACCAGGGCACGAGCGGCGTCGCGACGTCTCTCGCCACGCTGTTCTCGCTCGACCCGTCCGCCGTGCGCGTCCGTGCCGAGCACGTGGGCGGCGGCTTCGGCTCGAAGGGCTCGGCCCGCCCGGTCGTCGTCCTCGCCTCGATCGGCACCATGCTCACCGGTCGTCCGGTGAAGGTCGCCTACACGCGTCAGATGATGTTCGCGATCGCGGGCTACCGCACGCCGACGATCTCGCGCATCCGTCTCGCCGCCGACTCCGAGGGGCACCTCTCGGCGCTGTCGCACCAGACGTGGTCGCACTCGTCGACGCTGCAGGAGTTCACCGAGCAGACGGCCGAGCCGACCCGGCACCTGTGGGCCGCGCCCAGCCGTCTCATGACGCACCGGCTCGCCCGACTCGACGTCCCGACGCCGCGCTGGATGCGTGCGCCCGGCGAGGCCCCCGGCATCTACGCCGTCGAGTCCGCCATGGACGAGCTGGCGCTGAAGTTGGACCTCGACCCGGTCGAGCTGCGCGTCCGCAACGAGCCCGAGGTCGACCCGCACACCGGGCAGCCGTTCAGCAGCCGGCACCTCGTCGACTGCCTGCGGCGTGGGGCCGAGCTGTTCGGCTGGGACGGCCGCGACCCGCGTCAGGCCGTGCACCGGGTCGGACGCTGGCTGGTCGGCACGGGCGTCGCCGCCGCGACGTATCCCGCGAGCGTGATGCCCGCGGGTGCCCGGGTCACCGCGCTGCCGGGTGGTCGCTTCGAGGTCGGCGTCAACGCGACCGACATCGGCCAGGGGGCCCGCACCGTGATGGCGCAGATCGCCGCGGCCGAGCTGGGGGTGCCCCTCGACCTCGTCGACCTGCACATCGCCGACAGCCGGCTTCCGACCGCAGGCGTGGCCGGCGGCTCGTCGGGCACGGCGTCGTGGGGGTGGGCGGTGACCAAGGCGAGTCGGCAGGTGACCGAGCTGCTCTCGCAGGGCCAGCCCGTGCCTCCGGAAGGTCTCGAGGTCGTCGTCGACATCGAGGAGGACATCGCCGCGATGAGCGACCACTCGCGCTTCGCCTACGGCGCCCAGTTCGTCGAGGCGCGCGTGGACCTCGACTCGGGTGAGGTCGTCGTGCCGCGCATGGTCGGCGTCTTCGCGGCCGGGCGCATCATGAACGCCCGCACGGCCCGGTCGCAGTTCATCGGTGGCATGACCATGGGCCTGTCGATGGCGTTGCACGAGCACGGCATGCTCGACCCGACCCAGGGCGACTACGGCAACCACGACTTCGCGACGTACCACGTGACGGCCAACGCCGACGTGGGCTCGATCGAGGTCGAGTGGCTCGACGAGGAGGACCCGCACCTCGCCCCGATGGGCGGCAAGGGCATCGGCGAGATCGGCAACGTCGGCGCGGCCGCCGCGGTGGCGAACGCCGTCGCCCACGCGACCGGCATCCGGGTGCGCGACCTGCCGATCCAGCCCGACAAGCTGCTCGCCGGCCTGCCGACGCGGTACTAGCGCCGACACCCCAGCAATTCGCCGAGACCCCCGTGCGCGCACGGGGGTCTCGGCGAGTACCTGGGGTCTCGCCTCAGCGGATCAGGTGGATGCTGCCGTCGCGGTCGCGCAGCGGGGCCCGCGAGGCACCCGAACGCACGGCGAGCACCTCGGCCAGGATCGACACGGCGGTCTCCTCGGGCGTGCTCGCGCCGAGGTCGAGCCCGATGGGGGAGTGCAGACGTGCGAGCGCGTCCGGGCCCACGTCGCGCGACCGCAGCGCGGCGATGCGACGGTCGTGGGTCGTCCGCGAACCCATCGCCCCGACGTACGCGGCGGGCGACGCCAGTGCCGCCTCGACCAGGTCGGCGTCGAACCGGTCGTCGTGTGACAGCACCGCGATCACGGTGCGCTCGTCGACGTCGGTGCGCGCCAGGTAGTTCGGCGGCCACTCGACGATGACGTCGTCAGCCGACGGGAAACGCGCGCGGGTCATGAACACGGGGCGCGGGTCGCACACCGTCACGCGGGAGCCCAGGACGGCCCCGGCGGTGCGGGGGGCGACGGCGAACCCGACCGCCCCGAAGACGAGGAGGCGCGGCGGCGGCACCGAGCGCTCGCTGAAGACCCGCAGACCCTCGCAGTCGTCGACGGTCGGCACGACCTCGCCGGTGCGGACCGGGCCGAGCACGACATGGGCCGACGCCTCCCGCCCGGCAGCGGCGGCGCGCAGGGCGGCGATCGTCTCGGTGTCATCGGGGGTGCCGAGCCGGGCGAGCCCCTCGATGCGCCCGCCGCAGCTGAGCCCGACCTCGAACGCCGTCTCGTCGCTGAACCCGAACGTCTCGAGCTGCGGCGTGCCGTCGTCGAGCACCTGCGTGCAGATCTCGTAGACCGCGCCCTCGACGCAGCCGCCCGCGACGCTGCCGACGCCGGTGCCGTCGACGGTGACGGCCATCGACGTGCCGACCGTGCGCGGCGCGCTGCCCACGACCGACACGGCCGTCGCGACGGCGAGGCGCTCGCCGGCGTCGAGCCGGGCCAGCAGGCGGTCGGCGATCTCGAACACGGGGCTCCTGGGGTGCGGGCGGGCGGGCGGGCGAGCGGGTGGCGTCGGGTGGAGCCAGGCTCTGATGGTGTCACGGCCTCGGCCCCGCAAGCTACCGAGACGTCGGACGCCGTCGACGCGGACGACGTGCTCTCGGGGGCTGGCTAGCCTGACCTCATGCCCGGTGACGACTCCTCGACGTCCGTCGGCCTCCTCCTCGCGGCCGGTGCCGGGACGCGCATGGGCCGCCCCAAGGCGCTCGTGGTCGACGAGCACGGGCCCGGGCTGACCCGGGCCGTGGGGACGCTGCTCGACGGGGGCTGTGACCGCGTCGTCGTCGTGCTCGGTGCGGGCGCGACCGAGGCGCGAGCGCTGCTGGCCGCCGACCCGCGCCTCCTCGGGGTCGACGGTCGGGCGAGGGTGTCGGTCGTCGTCGCGGACGACTGGGCCGACGGCCTCGCGGCGTCCCTGCGGGCCGGGCTGGAGGCGCTCTCCGCGGGGGACCCCGAGGAGGCGCGGCTGGCCGTGATCACGCTGGTCGACTACCCGGGTCTGCCGTCGCCCGCCGTCGCGCGGTTGCTGTCGCCCCCGGCCGCCGACGTGCCGCTGGGCCCGGGTGCGCTGCGGCAGTCGGTCTTCCACGGACGCCCGGGTCACCCCGTCGTGGTCGGTCGCTCCCACTGGTCGGCACTCGCGGCGTCCCTCACCGGGGATCGCGGGGCGGGCCCCTACCTGCGGGCTCACGCCGCCGAGCCGGTCGACTGCTCCGACCTCTGGGACGGCCGCGACGTCGACGCGCCCGCCTGACCTGGCTGCACCCGGGGGTCAGTTGCACTTCCCGCTGCCGCTGTAACACGGCGTGTAGTTCGCGGGCAGGGGCTCCTGGCGCGGCGTGGTGGGCTCCCACCGGTCGCCGGGGACGGGTGCGCCGACGGCACCGATCACGACCAGCCCGGCGACGACGACGGTCGCCACGACGACGCCTCGGTGCCCGGCGGTGATCGCGGCGAACAGCGCCACGACCAGGCATGCCAGGCAGGCGACGAGGGTCGTCAGCCAGCTCTGCGCGGCTTCCTCGCTGACGGTCACGGGGGAACCGACGAGGCTGAACTCGGCGGAGAACCACTGCCCGGCCAGCGAGAGCGTGAGCACGATGCCCGCCGCGAGGGCGAGCGCCTCGACGATCACGGCGACGCGGTGCACGAGGTGTCGGGACGCCCGGGCCGCGGGTGCGTCGGCGGGCGCGCGGTCGGCCGGAGGTGCTGCGTGGACGGACGCGTGCTCGGCCAGACGTGCTCCGGCGTCGGACGACCCGTCGCGGCTGCCACGGCCCGAGCGCGCGGCGAGCACGACGAAGGAGGCCAGGCCGACGGTCGCGACGAACGGCAGGCTGACGAAGACCACGGTGGGCAGCGTGTAGAGGGAGAACCCCGCCCGCAGGCCCGACGTGACGCCCGACCCGACGGTGAGCTCGACGCCAGCCCGGGCCACGGCCGCCGCGGCGACGGAGAGCCAGGCCCGGCGTGACGCGGGGACGTCGGACCACCGCCACGCGACGACCACGACGAGGACGGACCACACCACGAACGGCACGAGCGTGGTCTGCGCGAGCGCGGCCGGCAGCTCGAGCAACGACGCCACCACGCGGCCGGCCGAGGCCGTCACGGTGAAGAGTGCCCCGCCGACGACGAACAGGGCCGCGGTGGTGCCGATCACCCAGGCCACCTCACGGCGGTCGACCCGCCGCCCGAGGCTCGCCGCCGCCCCCGCGAGCCGGCCCTCCTGCCGAGTGTTCGTCATGGGTCGACGCTAGCGGCGGGTCGCGGGGCAGACGTCATCCCGGAGGCGGATGTCGGTCGTGCGACGGCCCCGGCACGAGCCGCCGTCCTGCGAGCACGCCCCCGCCCCGCCATGAACCCGGTTTCGAACCGCGCACCCGGTAGCAACTGGGTGCAGGGTTCGAGACCGGGTTCATCGCGTGGTCGCGGTTGGCGCCGGGGGCACCGACGTCGGCAGGATCTCGATGGTGCGTGCCGGGCCGTGCGTCCTAGCGTCGGTCCCATGCCGATCACTCCCGACACGAAGAACTGGACCTGGGTGCTCGAACGCCCCTGCGCCGACTGCGGCTTCGACCCCGCCGAGGTCGCGTTCCGCGACGTGCCGCGCCTCGTCCGGGAGAACGCCGCCGCCTGGCTCGCCGAGCTCGCCCGGCCCGACGCCCGCACCCGGCCGGACGACGACACCTGGTCGCCGCTCGAGTACGCGGCGCACGTCCGCGACGTGTTCCGGGTCTTCGACACGCGCCTCCGGCTCATGCTGGCCGAGGACGCGCCGACCTTCGCGAACTGGGACCAGGACGCCACGGCGCTCGACGACGACTACGCCGCCCAGCAGCCCGCGGTGGTGGCCGACGAGCTCGCGGCCGCCGCCGCCGTCGTGGCCGACGCGTTCGAGTCGGTGCCCGACGACCAGCTCGGTCGCACCGGCCTGCGCAGCGACGGCTCGGCCTTCACGGTCGACTCGCTCGCCCGCTACTTCGTGCACGACCCCGTGCACCACCTGCACGACGTCCGCCGCTGATGCCAGGCGCTGTCCTCCCCTCAGCTGCCTGGGCCAAGGTAAAACCAGCTAAGGAAGCTGAAGACGGGTGACTGCCTGGGACCACGCAGGAGCCTTCGAACTACTTCGAAGTACGGCCTCCACGATCTGGCTGAGCAGAGCTTGGGCGGAGTTGTCGCTCGTTGTTGGTATAACTTGATCAAACATAACGGCATGCTCAGACTCTTCTTTGATGTGCAACTCTCGCTGCAGTCTCTCGCTTCCTGTCATGTCGCGCGTTGCCAGCCTGGTGAGGAGCATGTCCTTCGACTCTGGCATCAGCGATACAGACCACACACGCTGAGGCCATTGATGAAGTATCCGCACGGCCATTCGAGCTAGACAGTGAACGACGTACAATTCATCCGACCCGATAGCGGCTATGAGTTCTGCTCGACTAGTTCCGTAGTAGTTGCTCATGGCGTAGTCCCAGTTGCCAATTTGTCGGCTCGTAACCATGGCTTGGAACTCAACTTTGGTAACGAAGTGGTAGTCCCTGCCATTACGTTCGCCCGGCCGCATGTCCCGAGTCGTATAGGGAGTTATAAAGGGCACGCCCAGCTGCTCGATGTGCGCGCACAGGTGACTTTTGCCGACCGCAGTTGGGCCGGAAATGATGAGGATCATAGTTCGTCCCAGTCGAAGGCAACCTGCGTGGGCCTGTTACCCAGGACTCTTGCTCGTATCGAGGGAGCCGCTTTGTCAACGCAAGCCGTGCGATAATCGTGGCGTCGAAATGTTCCCGGGTCCATTTCTGAGTAAGCCAGTTCAGATCCTATAGGAACAAAAATGTTGTGGAAATTGAACGGGTTGGAAAATGGGAAATTCCGCTGTTGGGCTTCAGAGTCGCGCGACTGTTCACTAATGAAACCGTCAACTTCTGCTCTGAAGGTTTGATAAGAGCCGCTCTCATAGCTGATCCCCAGCTGCGCCACAAAGCGAGCTCGACGCCGCTTAGATCCCCGCATCAAGTCAAGCAGTCCGTCAGATCCTAGGGCACCCCACCACCTCTTCGTGTCCGGTCCGGGCAGCAGGGGTCGCAAGTAGTCCCGGTTAAAATGTTCGATAAAAAGCATTGTGTCTTCGACGACGATGGGAAAACTGTTAGCACGCGCTGATAACTTTGCGATGTGACGAAGGGGTGCCTCGACAAGAGCCCGTTCCTCGTCTGTGCCGTCCCCATCAACCTGGGGCTCATAGGCCCAGCGAGATAAGTTTGAAATTTGCGTGTTAAGGCCCCAACGTCGGAAGAGATGTGCATATTGACTTTTCTTTACAGCGCTTCCGGTTGCCAGGTGAATAGTTGGGAAGTCTGGGTTGACAGCAAATGAGGACCCGCTCATTTGAAGACCAGCGTTAACGGGTTGAGCCAATTCAAGGATGCGATACCGATAGTCCTCACTGGACTCGCACCAGCGGAAGCCATGCACCTCCAGAATGTTGGCTACGTGGGGGGCGCTGGAGGCCACTCGAGCAAGGATTGGACCGTTGAAGCGCTCGAGGAGAAGGTCTTGCATTTCGCTGCTAGCCTGACCGTCAGATAAGAACTGCAATGCGCGGTCTGAAAAACTAACATATGTTCCGTATAAGGAAAACGCGTCTCCACTCGGTGCCTCTATAGCCAGAACTTGGCCGACCTGCTGCTCCTGATAGACCAGTATCGACAGGGTGCTCGAGCGCAAACTTAAGAATTCCGAGTCCGTCCAGGTGCCCTCTCGGTGGTGTAAGTTCCCCGTCGGTACTAGGCGCATTTGATAACCAGGCATCAATTGTCCCCTGTTATAACGAAGTTGACTGGCACTGGCCTGTCTAGCAGTGAAGCTTCCGGCACCGTAAGTTGAACGGATATCTTAGTCCTACTTGGCTCGGTGCCAGAGCTGACGTTCGCCCGGGCTTCGACGTCGGCATAGCCCTGATTGAGGCTCGTGAGAATCGTTGACTTACGATTTCCTGTCTCAAGCTCTTGATTCGCCGTAGCCGTTGTTTGCCCTGCGGGAATCACAACGGTAATTGTTCCGGCCAGCGGCTGGGATTTCTCGACCTTTTCGACTCTCGCCTCTAGAGAAGGAACCGTCTCAGATGCTCGCAGAGCTTCAGCGACATCTTGGGATGTTTGGCCGAGCCAGAACGTACCTGTGAACAGGGCCAGCACGAACCCACCTGTAATTATGGTTGGTAAGTGTGCCGTAGCCCAAGTTCTAACCTGCCGCAGGGTGTTTGCCGGCGATGGCCGCTTTTTGAATGGAAATGGTTCGCGGCCGTCTCGGAGGATTCCCTGCCAAGTGAGGCCAAAGTGGTGGCTCTTGCTCTGAAAAACATCCTTATCATTTTGCGATAATGAGGTGTTATCAACCCGGTAGAAGTGCAGTGCCCCGATTTTTTCGCCAATTCTAAGCTCGATAGGGCTGTCGCTGAGGTTAGCTAATTCGAGAACAAGAAGCCCCGACCAGAGTGGGTCGATATAGGAGGCGCTCAAGACTAAACCTGCGGTCGCATGCGTGAGACGTGGAAAAGTCAGCCCGCCAATGTGCTTATCGAACTCGACTTCCTCAGCCGTGTTGACCGTCATGCTCTCGCCTGGCTGCACGATCACAGTATTTTTTGATGACCGCAAGTCAAATACCCGCGGGGTGTCCTTGTACTTTTTGCGTCCCCACTTGCGCTTGTAATTATGCGAGTAAACGAGTGGACCCAGGGTTAGTGAAAGACGGTTGCCCGAGAAATTCTGTCCAAATGCCTTTCCCGCAAGTGAGTCGACCTGGCCCGGGTCCACGCCGTTCGTCATGTATTCGGTCTCAGAGATATTCTCTAGTCCGCTCGTGTAGGTCAAACGGATTTCACCCCGTCTGATCGCTTGTTCGACCTCGGTTTTGCTGAGCATGATTCCTCCCGGTTACAGACGAACCTATGGCCATTCCTATGCTGGGCGGGAGGTTGACAGGGCAGAGGCGAACTAACGCCGTCAGTAGGACTGTCTTGAGAGTGAGTGCGAGCGAAAAGCAAGGCCAGCGCGATCGCACACAAAATCGTCAGTCAGAAGCTTCCGCCCCCCTGATACGCCACCCACGAAAGTCGTGTGTCGGGACTCGACATGCGCTCACGGCCGGGCCACGATGGCGACATGACCCGCGCCTCCGTCCTCTCGGTCAACGTCGACGACGCCCACCGGTTCAGCAAGCCGCCCGTCGAGCGGGTCACCCTGCTCGCCGGGCTCGGCGTGGAGGGCGACGCCCACCTCGGGCGCACGGTGCAGCACCGCTCCCGCGTCGCCCGCGACCCGAGCCAGCCGAACCTGCGGCAGGTGCACCTGATGCACGCCGAGCTCTTCGCCGAGCTGGCCTCCGTCGGCTACGACGTCGGGCCCGGCGACCTCGGCGAGAACGTCACCACCCACGGGGTCGACCTGCTCGGCCTGCCCGTCGGCACGGTGCTCACCCTCGGTCAGGAGGCGCGGGTCGAGATCACCGGACTCCGCAACCCGTGCCTGCAGATCGACCGCTTCGAGTCCGGCCTGCTGAAGGCCGTGGTCGGGCGCGACGAGGCCGGCGAGCTCGTCCGCAAGGCGGGGGTCATGGGCGTGGTGCTCGCCGGGGGAGAGGTGCGCCCCGGCGACCCCGTCGGCGTCGACCTGCCCGCCGAGCCCTGGTCCGCCCTGCAACCCGTCTGACCGCCTCCCGACGACACCGCGACGCGTTCAGCCCCGGGTCGGAGTCCGCAGCGACCGGTCGAACACGGTCAATGCCGTCGCCACGACCGCGAGCCCGATCACGACGCCGGCGAGCGTGTGCAGCCCGACCGTGGTGGGTGCGTCCCCGTAGACGCCGCCGATCAGGCTGGACGCGCCGATCGCCCCGACGTAGATCGCGGTGCGCGAGAGCCCGGCGGCCGTGCCGATCATCGAGGACGGCACCTGGCGGTAGAGCGCGGCCTGGTTCGAGACCGAGGCGAGGCCCTGCGGGAGGCCGAACAGGGCCGGCACGAGCACCAGCAACCAGACGGGCGACCCGGAGGCGGTGGCCAGCAGCAGCGCGCCTCCCGCGATCGGGACGGTCGCCGCCACGATCAACGGCAGCCGCACGCCCGACCGCCGGGCGAAGGCGAACGACACGACCCCCGCCACGATCGCACCGGGCAGCTGGATGAGTCCGGCCTGCGCGCTGCCGATGCCCCCGACCTGCTGCACCCACTGCGAGAAGCCGTAGGTCACCGTGTAGGCGATGCCGTAGACGAGGAAGAGTCGCAGGTAGGTGCGGGTGAGCGGTCCGTTGCGGGCGAGCACGCGGACGTCGATGAACGGGGCGACGGCACGCAGCTCCCAGGCGATCAGGCCGGCCAGGGCGGCGACGGCCACGGCGAGCAGCCACCACCAGCCCTGCCGCAGGTCGAGCAGGAAGACCAGCAGCGCGGCGATCGTCACGGCGAAGAGGGCGAGACCCGGCAGGTCGACGGCACGGGCGAACGAGAGCCGGGTGGCCGGGCCGTCGCGGGGCGGACGCAGGGAGTCGCTCGGCATCCACAGCAGCGAGAGCACGAGCCCGACGCCGGCGAGCGGCACGTTCACGAGGAAGATCGAGTGCCAGCCGAACAGGCCGATGAGTGCGCCGGCGAGGGCCGGGCCGGCCGCCGCCGACGCGAGCGACGAGATCGAGAGGCCACCCAGCACGAGTGGGGGCGTCGCGACGCCGAAGCGGTCCGACTGGTTGCGGATCGCCGTCATCGCCGCGGGGTAGGCGGCCGAGGTGCCGATGCCGATCAGCACCCGGGCCGCGACCGCGCCGCCGAACGACGGCAGCAGCTCGGGCAGCACGCCGGCGAGCATGACGATCACCATGCCGCTGACGAACACCTTCTTCGGTCCGACGCGGTCGGCGAGCTTGCCCATGGTGGGCTGGCCGATGGCACTGGCCAGGTAGAGCGCGGCGACGAGCCAGATCGCCTGGTCGGCACCGATGTCGAGGTCGGTCGAGATCGGGGCGAGGGCCACGGCGATCATCGTCGTGTTGATCGGGTTCAGCAGCGGCCCGAAGAGCAGGGGCACGACGAAGCGCGGCCCGAACGGGCGGGCGTCGTGCGAGGTGCGGGCGACGCGCGAGGCGCGGCCCTGGTGTTCCCGGGCCTGCGGCGCCCGGCTCACGACCGGTGGCGGCGGATGCGGATCGGACCCTTCGCCGTCGACGGATCGACCACCGACCCGCCCTGCGTGATGTCGACCTCGCCCGCGGCGACCAGGCGTCGGGCCGCACGGCGCACGGGCTCCATGAGGCCGCGCCAGGCGTCCTCGTCGTCGGGGTGCAGCGAGCGCGCGACGTCCGACGGGCAGATGGTGGAGGTCGCCGCCCGGGCCGCCAGCAGGTCGCGGATGCGCTGCTCGAGTTCCCGATCCTGCGCCGTCACCTTGCGCTTGCGGCAGGCATCGCTGCAGTACGCGACCTCGTCCCAGTTCGACGCCCACTTCTTGCGCCACTCGATGGTGCGTCCGCACGATCGGCAGGTCTTCGGGTCGGGGGTCGCGGCGCTCATGCTGACAGTCAACGCGGGAGGCGCGGTGAGCGTTCCCGGGGACGCTCGGTTCCCGTCCGCACGATCTCGGCCGCCCGGGGGATGGAGGCGCGGGCCCGGTCCGCGTAGCGTCGTACGGATGAGCGGGGTCACGACGGCAGGCAGCACCCGGGTTTCGTGGTTCGAGGTCGACCGGCTGCCGCTGCCCGGGGCCACGCCGATGCAGGCGGTGCGCCGGTTCGTCGGCAACGCGTACGTGGTGCACGCCCGGGCTGGCCGCGCCGAGTTCTGGTGGATCTGGCTCTTCCAGACCGTGCTCGGGCTCGTGGTCAACGTCGGCGTCGGGTCGCTCGTGCGCGGGGCGAGCGTGGTCTCGTGGTCGGTCGGGGCCTACGGCTCGTCGTTGTTCGCGCCCTGGCCGGTCGTCGTCCTCGGTCGCCCGGCCGGTGCGGGCCCGGGCGCCAGTCTGAGCCAGGGTGCCTCCCTCGAGGTCGGGCAGTTCTCGATCGGACCGTTCGGGCCCGCGGGCCCGGCGTGGGGAGGCATGACCTGGGTCGCCCTGGTCTGGGGGCTGTGGTGCCTGATGACCTTCGTGCCCATGGCGACGTTGACCATCCGGCGCCTGCACGGCGCCCGGGCCTGGGGGTGGGGCTGGTTCTGGCTCGGGGCGCTGATCCCGTTCCTCCAGATCGTCGTCGTGTTCCTGCTCGCCCGCGAGACACAGCCGCCGAGCGCCCGCTTCCTCGAGCGCGAGCGCGAGCGCGAGCGTGACCGCGACCGCGACCGCGACCCCGACCCCGACCCACCCCGCGCCTCCTGACACCAGCGCACCGCGTCCCGTGCACCGCACCGCGATCACTCGAGGTGCGGTGCACGGAACGCGGTGCGCCGCCGCACACCGGGCCCCTGGCCAGGCCGGACGGCAGCGGGTACACTCGACCTCGGTCGGGCGGTACTCCCGGCCCCGGGCGTGCACGACAGCGCGCAGTCGGGATCACCATCCTCCCCGAGCCACCCACGGTCACCAGCGGCACGAGTCGCGAGGGCCGTGCCGCCGACAGATCGTCACGATCAGCCGGCCCGTGGCCGCCATCGGGTCGAGAGAACGGCGCCCGCCGACCACCCCAGGTTCCATGACACTCGCACCCCCGCGCCCCACGGCGCCCACGTCCACCCCGTCCGCCCGTTTCCCGTGGGCCGGCCTGATCGCCATCGCCGTCGCCACGTTCCTCTCGATCTCGGGCGAGATGCTGCCGACCGGCCTCCTGCCCGAGATGAGCGCCGACCTCGGCGTCACCGAGTCGAGCATCGGCCTGCTCGTCAGCGTCTTCGCCTTCACGGTCGTCCTCACGAGCACCGGACTGACCCATCTCACCCGACGCCTGCCCCGGCACCTGATCGTCGTCGGCCTGATCGTCGTCCTCGCGATCAGCGCCGGACTCACGGCCGTCGCGCCGACCTACGAGCTCGTGCTCGCGAGCCGCGTGCTCGGCGGTCTCGCCCACGGCATGTTCTGGGCCATCGGCGGGGCCTACGCCGGGCACCTCGTGCCTCGGGCCGAGGTCGGCCGGGCGCTCGCCGTGGCGATGAGCGGCGGCACCCTCGCGTTCGTGCTGGGCGTCCCGCTCGGCACGGCGCTCGGTCAGGCCCTCGGCTGGCGGGAGGCGTTCGGCATCCTCGCCGGGCTCATGGCGCTCGGGGCGGTCTTCGTCTACAAGTTCCTGCCGCCGGTGGGACCGGGGACGGCGCACGAGCCGACCCCCGACCCCGTGACCGACGCGGTCCCGACGCTGGTCGACGGCACCGCGCCTCCTACGGGTGCCGCGGTTCGTCGTCGTCGGTCGCTGCCGAAGCCGAGCGTGCTCGGTGTCGTGCTGAGCTGCGTCATCACGGCGGTGTTCATGATCGGTCACTACTCGTTCTTCACCTACATCACGCCGTACCTCGTGCGGTCGACCGGGGTGCCCGCGCAGGGCCTCGCCGGCTGGCTCTTCGCGTTCGGCATCGCCGGGGCCGTGGGGCTCGGCATGGTCGGCTGGTTCCTCGGGGCGCGGCCGCGGGTGAGCATCCCGATCGGCGTGGCCGTGGTCGGGCTCGCCGTGACCGGCATGTTGCTGTTCGAGGGCATGCTCGTGCCGTCGCTCGTGGCGTTCGTGCTGTGGGGCGTGACGTTCGGGGCGCTGCCGCCGCTGTTCCAGACGCGCATGCTGCAGGTCGCCCCCGAGCGGATGCGCGACCTGGCGAGCGCGTTCTACACGACCGGCTTCAACGCCGGCATCGGCGGAGGTGCGCTGATCGGCGCGCTCGTGCTCGACGGGTCGGGGCTCGACTCGCTGCCCGTGCTCTACATCGTGGTCGCCGCAGTGGTGCTGGTCGCGGTGCTCGCGAGCGACCGTCTGCTCGCGCGCCGCTCGGCCCGCCGCGTCGCCTGAGCCCTGGAGCCGGGACGACGAAAGACGCAGGAGGCGCGACTCGCGTGAGTCGCGCCTCCTGCGTCCTGAGCGCTGCGGGGCGTGCGGTGGGTCAGCGGCGCCGACCGGGCTGCTGGTAGCCGCCGGCCTGGCCGTTGCCGCCGCCGCGCTTGTTCATGATCTTCTTGATGACGAAGCCCACGATGAGCGGGGCGAAGCGTCGGAGCAGTGATGCCATGGGGTGCCTCCTGGGGCTGTGGTGCACGGGTCGTGCGATCGAGCCGGTCGGCTCGGTGGGGTGCGGCCCGCGGTGCTGCGGGGGACGATCGTGTCGGGACGACCGCCGCACGTCCTAGTGAACTCGCTGTCTACCGAACCCGCTGCGCGTCGGCTTTGTCGCCCTTGTCGTCGTCGTCCTGGCCGGCGATGAAGATGTCGCTGACCTCGATGTTGATCTCGACGACCTCGAGCCCGACCAGCTGGGTGATGGCGTCGGCGACGGCCTGGCGGACGTCGTCCGCGACCTTCTGCACCGACAGCGGGTAGTCGACGACGATGCTGAGGTCCGCCGCGGCCTGGGTCTCGCCGACCTCGACCTTGACGCCCTGGCCGTGGTCCTGCTGGCCGACGGCGTTGCGCAGCGCACCCACGGCACGCGAGGCACCGCCACCGATCGAGTGGACGCCGGGCACCTGGCGGGCAGCGATGCCCGCGACCTTGGCGACGACGCCGTCGGCGATCTGCGTGGTGCCCGCGGCGTCGGACGACACGGTGGACGCACCGTCGACGCGGGCGACGCCGTCGACGCGCGAGCTCGTGGTGGCGGGGGTGGGAGTGGCGGTGTTCGACATCTCGGGTCCTCTTTCGGCTGGGGGAGTCGTGCGGTGGTCGTCGTGCGAGCGGGCCGTGACCCGGGCTGCACGTCAATGAGACGCCGTGCCCGTCCCGTTCGTCACGGTGAACATGCTGGCAACCCCCTGAGTGCCCGCGTCTACTGTCGGGGCATGCAGCGCACCCGGTGGATCTTCCTCGACCAGCTCGGCCCGCACTTCGACGACGGCGACCCGATGCTGCTGATCGAGAGCCGTTCGTCGTGGCAGGGTCGCACCCTGCACCGCGCCAAGCTGCAGTTGATCCTGTCGGCGATCCGGCACCGGGCGGCCGAACCGGGCGGCCGCGTCGACTTCCGGCAGGTAGAGCACTACTCCGAGGCCCTCGAGGGGCGGGACGACCTGCAGGTCGTCGACCCCACCTCGCACCGAGCCCGCCGCCCCGTGCGGTCGGCCGGCGCCGAGGCGCTGCCGCGCCGCGGCCTCGTCCCGAGCGCGGCCGAGTGCGCCGGGTGGGCCGCCGGCCGCCAGGGCGGTCGCGGCTCGGGTCGGTCCGGCGGCGCCGCGGCGGACGCCGACGACCCCCGCCGAGGAGGCGCCGGTCGACCGCCCGGCGTGTCCGGCGGTCGACCGGCACCGCGCCTCCTGATGGAGGACTGGTACCGGGCCGTGCGCCAGCGCACCGGCCTGCTGATGGAGGGTCCGCAGCCCGTCGGAGGCCAGTGGAACTACGACCACGACAACCGCGAGAAGCCGCCGAAGGGTGCCGCGACGCCCGGCCTGCCGCCGCCGGAGTGGCCCGCCGAGGACGACATCGACGCCGAGGTGCGGGCCGACCTCGAGCGCTGGGAGCGCGAGGGGGTCGTCCGGCTCGTCGGCGACGACGCGCCCCGACGGTTCGCCGCGACCCGGGCCGAGGCGACGGCCGCACTCGCGGACTTCGTCGAGGTGCGGCTGCCCGACTTCGGCCCGTTCGAGGACGCCACCCTGTCGGGCGACTGGACGATGGCGCACTCGCTGCTCAGCGCCCCCATGAACCTCGGGTTGCTCGACCCGCGTGAGGTCGTCGAGGCCGCCGTCGCGTCGTACCAGGCCGGCGACGCCCCCCTGCGCAGCGTCGAGGGCTTCACCCGGCAGATCGTCGGCTGGCGCGACTGGGTCTGGCACCTCTACTGGCACCTCGGCGAGGACTTCGCGACGACGAGCAACGCGCTCGGGGCGACGCAGCCCCTGCCCGAGGTGTTCGCCGGGCTCGACGTCGAGGCGGTCGAGGCCGAGTGCCTCGGCGACACGCTCGACGGTCTGCGACGGCACGGCTGGAACCACCACATCCAGCGGCTGATGATCCTCGGCAACTGGGCCCTGCAGCGCGGGGTCGACCCGGCCGCCCTCAACCAGTGGTTCGTCGACATGTACGTCGACGGCACGCCCTGGGTGATGCCCGCGAACGTCGTGGGCATGTCGCAGCACGCCGACGGGGGCATCGTCGCGACCAAGCCGTACGCGTCGGGTGGCGCGTACATCAACCGCATGACCGACCACTGCGGCTCGTGCCGGTTCGACCCGAAGAAGCGGCTCGGCGAGGACGCCTGCCCGGTGACCGCCGGGTATTGGGCGTTCCTCGACCGCGTCGAGCCGGTGCTCGCGGGCAACCCGCGGATGGGCCAGCAGTTCGCCGGTCTGCGAGGGCTCTCCGACCGTGAGGCCGTCGTCGAGCAGGAGCGCACCCGCACGACCTGGTGAGCGGCGGCGCGTCGGCGTCGGGGCCGGGCCATCGCCTCCCCTCGCGAGCACCGGTCGGAGTGGAACCACCCCTGTGCCGTCGAACCACGCACATCTGTGGTTCGACGGCACATCGGCGGTGTGGCGGTGGCGGTGACGGTGGCGGCGGTGGCGCTGGCGGTGGTGGGGGCGACGGCGGTCGAGTCGGCCCCGTCGGGGTCCCCGGAGGCGCTCCTCGTTAGGGTGACGACAGCACCGGGCGCAGCGAGCCCGTGGCAGATCACGAGGGAGCTCCCGATGACCACGACCATGCGCAGAACGGCCGTGACGGCCACCACCACGGGCGTGCTCGCCCTCGGCCTGCTGCTCGCTGGCTGCACCTCAGGAGGCGCGGGTGGCGGCGACGACGCCGGATCCGACGGGTCGTCGACCGGCTCGAGCGGCCCGGGGGCGCCCGCGTCCCGCGGGGGCACCTTCGACGACCTCGCCAGCTGCGACGACGCCGGCCCGGCGCTCCGCGGCGCCGGGGGCGGCCTCGAGCTGCGCGACGACAGCACGTTCTCGGGCGACCAGGCGAACTGCCAGTGGGCGACCCCGACCACCGAGGCCACCGACGCCGCCGACGTGACGGCCATCGTCGTGCTCGCCCAGCGCCAGGAGTTCAGCGCCGACGACATCAGCGCCCAGACCTCGCAGATCGAGGGCACCGAGGGCGTCGAGACCGTCGACGACTCGCGCGTCGGGGCGTTCGGCGGCCAGGCGTTCTCGCAGTCGGTGACGCAGCAGGGCATCACGGCCTCGGCCAGCACCATCCTCTCGCCGCACGGACTGATCGCCGTCACGGCGACGGGTGCGGGCGACTCCGCCCCGCTCAGCACCGACGAGACCCTCGACGCCGCCTACGGCCTCTTCGACTGAGCCGCGCCGGGGCGGGCGTCGTCCTGGTGACGCGCCCGCGCCTCCTCGTCCGCCTCGATGCGTCGGTCGAGTGGTCCCGAAACGTCCTCGCCCGCGGGCCGAACCACGATTCGGGACCACTCGACGGGCCGCGGGTCAGCGGACGCTGAGCTGGTCGAGCACGTAGTCGGCGATGACGCGCTGGCCGGCGTCGTTCGGGTGCACCCCGTCGGCCGAGAGCAGTGAGGCGACCCCGTCGGCCGGCAGGGCGTCGGCGAGGTCGATGTAGGCACTGCCGGTCTCGTCGGCGAGGCGCTGCACGACCGCGTCGTACTCGGACGCGTCCCCGGCCAGTCCCTCGGTGAGGTTCGTCCCGGGCACGAACTCGCCCATCAGCATGACCGACGGCGGGTCGTCGAGGCTCTGCAGACCCTCGATCAGGGTGCGGTAGTCGTCCTCGAACTGGTCCGGCGTGCGGCTGAACGCGTCGTTGGCGCCGAGCGTGATCGTGACGAGGTCGGGCTTCGTCGCGGCGATCGAGTCGAGGTAGCCGGGCAGGTCGGCCGTGAAGGTGCGGGCCGTCGCGCCGGAGCGGGACGAGTCGAAGAGCGTGATGCCGCGGTCGCGATCCCCGTCGAAAGCGGTCAGGCCCTCGATGTCGACGGGCGTCTCGGCATTTATCGTCACGGTGTGGGCTCCCGCGTCGAGCCCGGTCACGGACGAGATGCCGCTGGTGGCCATCGAGTCGCGCGTGTCCACCTCGACCGCGTCGCCGTCGTCGACGGTGTAGCTGAAGGTGCCGCGGCCGCTCGACCACCAGAGGTCGAGGTCGGTGCCCGTGAACGGGTACGTCGTGGTCGCGCCGGCGCCGAGCGTGACCGAGCGGTAGCCGAGGTCGGCGGTGCGGGACGACGCCGACACCGATCCCTCGCTGCTCGAGGCCCAGCGCGCCCAGGTCGACGCCGGGGGAGCCACGGCGAACGCGGCCGGCCGGTAGCCGACCCCGCCCGGCACGTCGTCGGTCGGGTAGCGCTCGCGCAGGCCGTCGAGGGTCAGGTCGATCCAGCGGGAGTCCACGGTCGAAGCGCCCATGCCCTCGGAGATCGAGTCGCCGACGGCGACCCAGCGGGCGGGGTAGTCGTCACGATCGTCGAGGGCGACGGCCCAGTCGGCGAGCTCCGAGGAGGCGCGGGTCGGCAGGGCCGACAAGGTCTCGTCGGCGGAGGCGCCGCCCGTGGGCTCGCTCGGGGTGGTCGGGTTCGCGGTGCAGCCCGTGAGCAGGGCAAGGGCGACGGCGACCGCGACCAGTCGGGTGGTTCGGGTCATGACGACGACGGTAGTCGAGGGGCGTGGGAGTCGTTCACCGGCGGCTTCGTCCACGGGCTCACGACTCGGTGACGGTGCCGCCCCCGCCCCTCCAGTGGCGGTCGGGGCGGACCGTCCCGAGCATGCGCCGGTCGTGGGTGACGAGCAGCAGTGTGCCGTCGTACGACTCGAGGGCCTGCTCGAGCTGTTCGATGGCGGCGAGGTCGAGGTGGTTCGTGGGCTCGTCGAGCACGAGCACGTTGACGCCGCGGGCCTGCAGCAGGGCGAGGCCGGCGCGGGTGCGCTCGCCGGGCGAGAGTTCGTCGACCGGGCGCGAGACGTGGTCGGCCTTGAGCCCGAACTTGGCGAGCAGCGTCCGTACCTCGGCCTGGGGCCAGTCCGGCACGAGCGCCTCGAATGCGTCGGCCAACGGCACGTCACCGGCCAGGAGCGCGCGGGCCTGGTCGATCTCGCCGACGGCGATGCTGGCTCCGCGACTCGCGCCTCCTTCGCTCGGGGCCTGTCGGCCGAGCAGGCCGCGCAGCAGGGTCGACTTGCCGGCGCCGTTCGGGCCGGTGATGCCGATGCGGTCGCCGCCGTCCACCTGCAGCGAGACCGGACCGAGCACGAACTCGCCCGTGGCGGGGTCGCCCTGGCGGAACACGGCGCCGCTGAGGGTCGAGACGACCGAGCTCGACCGGGGTGCCGCGCCGATGGTGAACTCGAGCTGCCACTCTTTGCGGGGCTCGTCGACCTCGTCGAGGCGGGCGATGCGGCTCTCCATCTGGCGGACCTTCTGGGCCTGCTTCTCGCTCGACTCGGCCGAGGCCTTGCGGCGGATCTTGTCGTTGTCGGGCGCCTTCTTCATCGCGTTGCGGACGCCCTGGCTCGACCACTCGCGCTGCGTCCGGGCACGACCGACGAGGTCGGCCTTCTTCTCGGCGAACTCGTCGTAGGCCTCGCGGGCGTGACGGCGGGCCGTCTCGCGCTCGTCGAGGTACGCGTCGTAGCCACCGCCGAAGACGCGGTTCGACGACTGCGCGAGGTCGAGCTCGAGCACCTTCGTGACGCACCGGGCGAGGAACTCGCGGTCGTGGCTGACGAGGACGACGCCCCCGCGCTGCCCCTGCACGAAGCGCTCGAGTCGTTCGAGGCCGTCGAGGTCGAGGTCGTTGGTGGGTTCGTCGAGCAAGGCGATGTCGAAGCGGCTCAGCAGCAGGGCGGCGAGGCCGACGCGGGCGGCCTGGCCTCCGCTGAGGCCGGTCATGGGGCTGTCGGGGCCGACGGCTCCGTCGCCGTCACGGTCGAGACCGAGGTCGGCGAGCACCTGCGGCAGACGGTCGTCGAGGTCGGCGGCGCCGCTGGCGAGCCACCGGTCGAGGGCGGTCGAGTAGACGTCGGCCGGCTCGAGGCCGTCGGGACGTGGGGCCGGGTCGGGGTCGCCGAGGGCTGCCGCGGCGGCGTCCATCTCGGTGGTGGCCTGCGTGCTGCCGGTCCGGCGACCGATGTAGTCGGCGACGGTCTCGCCGGGCACGCGCTCATGCTCTTGTGGCAGCCAGCCGACGAAGGCGTCGCCGGGGTTCAAGGTGATCGTGCCGGCCTGCGGCTCGTCGACCCCCGCGAGGAGGCGCAGCAGCGTCGACTTGCCGGCCCCGTTGACGCCCACCACGCCCACGACGTCGCCCGGGGCGACGGTCAGGTCGAGGTCGTCGAAGAGGGTGCGGTGCCCGTGGCCCCCGGCCAGGCCCTTGGCCACGAGTGAAGCGCTCATCGGGCCATTCTCGCGTACCGAGGAGGCGCGGGTGGCGTCACCCGCGCCTCCTGCGGTCGGTGTCGCTAGGGTCGGTCCGGGGTCCCGCCCGCCGGGGGCCGAGAGGGGATGACGTCATGGGGCTGTTCAGACGAGACCGATCGGATGCGGTGCCCGCCGAGCCGTGGCCGCGGGTGCCCGTGGCGCCGTGGAGCGGAGGAGGCGCGACCGCCGAGGCCGTGCCGGTCGCGGTGCCCTCGAAGCGCCGGCCGAGCGTGCCGGGCGTGGTCGTCACGGTGCCCGAGGGGCGCGCCGGGGTGCGACTCGACGAGCTCGTGCGCTTCCTCGGGGACGAGAGCGTCGTGCTCGAGTCGACCCACGGGCCGACGCTCTACGCCGTGTGGACGCAGGCGTGGCCGAAGCGGTCGGGCACGGCCGTCGGCGACGTGCTCGAGGGCGAGGCCCCGGGCGGGCTGGCCTTCCTGGGGGCTGCGGTGGACGCCCCGCCGAGCGTCGTGCTGCGCGGGGCCGAACTCGAGTCGTTCCGGGCCTGGGTCGCGGCGTTGCCGTCCTGACCGAGGGTCCTCTGTCGTCACCGGACCGGTCTGTCCTGGGCTGCTAGCGTCAACGGGGCGGTCGGCATCCGGCCGCGACACGCCACCTGTAGGGGAGACCACCATGTCGACGACGACGACGAACACGCGAACGCGGGCCTTCGGGGCGATCGGGGCCGTGGCGCTGAGCGTGTTGCTCGCCGGGTGCTCGGCGGGCTCGTCCGAGGAGGCGGCCGGAGGGGGTGACGCCGCCGAGACGAGCGCCTCGACCCCGGCGGCGACTCCGGGCCAGGCGTCGTGCGACCTCGAGGGTGGCGTGACCGGGACGGTCGAGCTGACCGAGACGGCCGACGCCTACGAGGTCGTCTTCACGGGACTGCCCGTCGACGGCGACACGGACAACGCGACGTTCATGCTCGTCCTCAGCGGCGACGACGAGACGGTGTTGTCGTCGGACTACAGCGCCGGCACCTTCCGCTCGGCCACCGTGACGGTCGGAGTCGACGGCGAGCGGGTCGACGTGCCCGACGCGGCCACGGCCTCGGGTGACGTCGTCACGGCCGTCTACCCGAAGAGCACGGGAGCCCTGGCCGACGTCGAGCCGACCGGCTGGTACCCGAACGTCATCTACTCGGTCAGCGGCACGTCGGACTCCGTCCGGTGCGGCAACGGGACGGTCATGCCCTACGAGCCGTTGAGCTGAGAACCGGCGCGGCACGGCCCGACGCGTGCCAGACCGTCACGGACCTCGCGTCGCGGTCGCGCTCGCCGGGGTCGTTCCTCGCCACCACGTGATCGTGAGGACGATCGGGATCGCGACGAGCGAGTACACCGGCATGCTGAACTGTCTCGCCAGCCTGTTGTAGGTGACGGTGGTCGTCCAGGGGACCTGGACGAGGACCACGATCAGCAGGGCCGTGTCCATCAGCGCCGCGATCCCGTTCACGAGCCTGATGCGGTTCATGAAACGGTGGTCGGGCGAGGGCATGTCGCTCACGCCCCGGCGGCGTCGAAGAACTGGCGTGCGAAGTAGAGCTGGGCGGCGATCGCGAGCACGATGAAGATCGGGTAGCCCACCATCAGGAAGTGGCGTTCTGCCGTCGGGACCTTGCCCGCGTCCGGCCCCCGGGACTTGAACAGTCCGACCACGAAGATCACAGGCACGAGCAACAGCGCGACGATGGGCAGCCCGAAGTCCGTGCTGTTGCGACGGTACGAGATCGTAGTGTCGAGGGGGACGCTGAACGCGACCACGACGGCGACCGCCACGGACGCCGCGAGTCCCGCGACTAGGGCTCGACGGACCCAGGTCGCGACGACCGTGCCCTTCGCGATCTCGTCGTCGGTCAGGGATCTGTTCGGGGATGCCACGGCTCCAGTACCTCCGTGCTCTTTCGTCAGCCGTGGGTGAGGAACGCGGTGGCGAGAGTCACCTGGGCCCAGGTGAAGGCAGCGATCATGATGGGGTAGACGATGTAGATCACCAGGCGTTCGGCGGGGACGATCGCGGAGAGATCTTGCTTCCTGCCTCGGAGCCATGCAATGGCGAAGATGGCCGGAACGACGAGCAGGCCGACGACGGGGATGCGGAAGTCGCTGCTCAGCCGGTTGTAGCCGAGAGTCGTGGACATGGGGACCTGGGTGAACACGCCCAGAGCCAGGGCGAGAAGTGCACAACACGTGACGGCGAGAGCCCTGCGGCCGAGCACGAAGGCTCTCCTGGCCCTGGCCGCATCGTCAGGATCGGCTGTGGCCATCGCTGACGCCTCCCTGTTGGTGCTCTGTTCCCGCATGCGCCCTGGTCTCGTCCCGGCTAGGTGGGTTGGCCAGCCTGCAGGTAGGCATGACCGAGGACGAACTGCCCGCCGACCAAGACGAGCAACAGGAGGGGCAGGCCGACGACCAGGATGACTCGCTCGACGGGGGGTAGATCTTCATCGGGTGCCTTGCGAGACCGAACCCACAAGCTGAGGATCAGTGCCGGAAAAAGTCCGAGTGCCACGATGGGCAGTCGCCACTCTCGCGAGAGTCGGGTGTACGAGATCGTCGTTCCTGGTGGCACCTGTGTCAGGACGTAGAGAGCGACGACGAGATCCACAGCCAGGCCCACGAGCATCGCTGCCCGCATTCCGACGACCAACGTCCGACTGCGGAGGCGGAATGCCTCGGCCGCGTCGTCTCGGGCCTGGGGCGCTGTCCGGTCTCTCTTGCATCTCACGTGTCCATGATGAACGATTGCCTTCTGATCCTAGAGAGCGGCGACCAGGCTCCGCCGAACCCAGGTGTTGTCGAGTTCGCCATGAACCCTCCTGCTCGGCTGTGGTCGATCTCGATGTGCCTCTGCCCACCGGCCGTGTCAGGCCGCAGGTTCATACCCGTAGGTGAAGGGGTACTTCTTGATCGAATTCAGGAATCCGCGGATCGCCCATGAACCTTTGCCGACCGAGAACTCGTAGCTGGTTCCCGGGGCCAGAGCTGCGGCTAGTTCGGGGCCGTCCTTCTCGTTCACTCCCTCGCGCAGCAGAAGTGTTCCGCAATCGGGCGTGACGATCTCGATCTGTGCTCGCGAACTTCCTGCACCGACGCGGTTGACGGAGGAACGGACTCCGTACGTGGCTGTGGTCACCTCGCAGTCGACCGTGAGACGGTTGCTCGTGTCGTAGTTGCTCAGGACGGTCGGGCCGACAACGAAGAGTGCGATGCCCATCACGGGTACGACGAACAGCACCACCACCAGATACGCCCTGTTTCTCAGGGTCGTTCGTCTACTGGCTTTCTTGGAATCCGATGCAGAACTCGTGGGCTTCATGTGTCGCCTTGCGGCCTTCCGTTCGTCAGCTATCCAGCAGGTACAGCTCGGTGCGCCGGGGTAGGAGCCACGGGCCCCTCGGCACCGGACAGCATCCCCGTCACGAATTGCGACGGAATGTCGTTCACGTTGCCGCCGGGACGAATGTACTCGTTGGCCGCTGCCTGGAACCCACCTGCGAAGCTGTCGATGGTCGTGGACACCACCCGGTTTCCCCAGGTCACATTCGGCGCTTGCACGTGCGCTCGAAGGCCATCGGGGATGTGCGGTGTGATCTCCAGCTTCGACAACGCGCTGGAACTCACCGCGTGCGACCCGGCCGAGAACGCAGCGCTGGTCACGAAACCGGTCGCGGCGGCTCCTGCATAGCCCAGAGGAGTCTGGTTCGTTCCGTTGATGCCGTAGTCGAGGACGTTGGCTGTTGCACCGCCCGTGCCCGCCGAGATCGCCGCCTGACCGGCCTTGCTGAGCGCCGGGGTGACCACCCGCTGTGCCACCGGAGTCGCCACTCGGGCGGCCAGGGGGCTGGCGATCTTCCCGAGTCCCGTGGCCACTCCACCTCCGACCAGGCCGGTGACGCCTCCGATCGCGGTCTGGACCATCGCTTCTCCATAGTCCACCGAGCCTTTGGTCATTTTCTGCTCCGCCACGTTCCCCCCGCCGCTGATGAGAGCTCCCGAGGCCATGGCCGTGAGGGCGACGCCTGCCGGGCCGCCGATGCCGGTGCACATGAGGGCGACTCCGCCCGCGATGGCAAGGCCGGCGATGACGTAATCGCCGTACTCACCCCACCAGTCGCCGGCGTTGGCCCAGGCGCCCTGGGTGGCCTTCGCGTAGTCGGCCAGGTCGGCGTCGGTGGCCGGGCGCAGTCCAAGGGGGTCGAGGGCGTGCAGGGGGTCGTTGCCGGCGTACGAGTACGGGTTGCCCGCCCAGGCCGCACCGGTCACCGGTGCGAGCGGGTCGACCGAGAGGAACCCTCGGGCGGTCGGGTCGTAGACCCGGGCCCCGAGCCAGTCGAGGCCGGCGACCTGCAGACCACCCGTGGCCGTGAGCGCCAGTCCGCCGGGCAGCTCCGGTCCGGGCGCCGAGGAGGCGCGGTCGGCGCCCGGGGGGTCCGTCGCGTCGGTCGCATGGGCCCCGCGCCAGGCCGGGGCGAGCCAGTCCTCGCCGACGCGGGTCGCGCCTCCCGGGAGCGTCGTCACGGACGAGCCGCCGAGCGAGACAAGTGAGGGGAGGGGGCTGGCGGTGTCCCACCAGACGTCGGCTCCGTCGACGGTGGCGAGCTCGCCCAGGGCGTCGACCCACAGCGAGGTGCGCTCGAGGACGACGGCGTCCGCGTCGTGGCGGACCACGGCCTCTAGCCAGCCGAGGTCGGACCAGGCGTATTCGGTGTAGGCGCCGTCGTCGGCGATCTCGCGGACGCGCCGACCGAGGCCGTCGTGGACGTACTCGACCCGTCGCCCGTCCGCCAGGTCGCGGCTGGTGATCTGCCCTGCGGCGTCATGGGTCGACGTCGTGGTGGACCCGTCGCGGGTCTCGGCGACGAGACGGCCCGCCAGGTCGTACGTCCAGGTGGCGAGGCCGCCGGAGCCCGTGCGCAGCGACGTGAGCTGGCAGGCGTCGTCGTAGCCGTATGCGACGGTGCCCGAGGGGCCGTCGATGTGGGCGATGCGGTCTGACGCGTCGCGGGTGATCGTGGTCGTCACGGCACCGTCGGCGCTGGTCGTGGTGTGCTCGACGAGCGCGCCGTCGTCGTAGCGCCAGGCCTGCAGCAGGTCACCACCGGTCGAGGCGACGATGCGGCCTGCGGCGTCGTACGAGACGGTCGACTCGACCCCGGCGTGCACGATCGAGACGGCCCGCCCGGCGGTGTCGCGGCGGTACTCGGTGCGGGTGCCCGCCGGGTCGACCCGGGCGGTGCGGCGGCCGTCGGCGTCGTACTCCCACGCGATCGCCGAGTCGCCTCGCGAACGACGCACGAGCCCACCGCGCCGGTCGTACTCGAGCCGGTGCTCTACGTCGTGGCCCGCTCCGTTCGTGTGGTCGGTGACCGTGATCGCGCGGGTGACGGGGTCGACGCTGACCGTGCTCGTCTCGCGTCCGTCGACGCGCGTCGTCGCCGGTCGTCCGGCGGCGTCGTGCAGCCACTCGGTGACGTGCCCGTCGGGGTCGCGCTGCTTCAGCTGCCGTCCGGCGGCGTCGTATTCGGCGGTCGTCGTGCGGCCCAGGGGATCGACGACGCTCGTGACACGGTCGACCGCGTCGTATTCGCGACGCGTGACACCACCGAGCGGGTCGGTGATCGCGACGACGCGGCCGCGGAGGTCGTACTCGTAGCGGGTGACCCCGCCCAGCCCGTTGACGGCTTCGACGAGTTGGCCGGCGGCGTCGTAGCGGAAGCGGCGTCGTCCGTAGCGGGTGTCCTGGGTCGAGGTGAGTCGTCCGGCGGCGTCGTAGCCGAACCGGGCGGTGCCCTGGCCGGGCACGCGCCGGGCCACGATGCGTCCGGCGGCGTCGTGGTCGATGCGTTCGACCTCGCCGGTGGGCAGGGTGCGGGCGACGACCCGGGAGTCGGCGTCGTAGCTCAGGGTGGTGCGGGCGCCGAGCGGGTCGGTGCTCGCCGCCGGGCGTCCGCAGGCGTCGTCCTCGTAGGTCGGCCGGGCGCCGGTCGGGGTGACGACGGCGGTCACGCGTCCGGCGAGGTCGCGTTCGAGGCGAGTGAGGCCGCCTTCGCCGTCGACGAGCTCGACGACGCGTCCGCACCGGTCGTAGGTGGTCAGCTCGGCTGATCCGTCGGGCGCTTCGGTCGCGACGGGGCGGCCGTATTCGTCGAACCGGACGGTGGTCGTGGTGAACGCGTCACGCAGGGTGCCGGTGCCGTCCATCTGGTCGACCCGCGCCTCCTGACGCACGCCCGTCGGATCGACGGTCGCGGTGAGGGCGCCGGTGACGTCGTACTCGCGGGTCCAGTCGTGCCCGGCCGGGTCGGTGACCGTCCGCAGCCGCGAGAGAGCGTCCCAGCCGAAGCGGTTCTCGCCACCGTCGGGCAGGACGATCGCCGACAGGTTGCCCTGGTCGTCGAACCGCCGCGAGACGACGCGACCGAGCGGGTCCGTGGTGGTCTCGAGCTCGCCGTGGGGGCCGTAGCCGTAGTCGGTGCGCGCACCGAGGGGGTCGACCACGGCCGTCACGCGGGCGCCGGGCCCGTGCTCGAACCGCCAGGTGGCACCGTCGGGGGCACGGCGTCCGGTCAGCAGCCCCGCGGCGTCGTACGTGAAGGTCGTCCGCGCCCCGGACGGGCTCGTGGGGACGACCGGTCGTCCGGTGTGGTCGCGCTCGATCCGGGCCACGTCGCCCACCGCGTTCGTGGTCGAGACGAGGTCGCCGAACGCGTCGTAGGCGCAGACGACCGTGACCCCGGTCGGGTCGACCACGCGCTCGAGCAGACCGTCACGCCAGACGAGCTCGGAACGCCCGCCCTCGGGGTCGACGATCACCGACGGGTCGCGGTCGTCGCCGTCGTACTCGTACTGCACGACCGAGCCCGACTCCGTGACGAGGGTCGTGACGCGGTCGAGGTCGTCGTACCCCCAGGTGAGGTCGGCACCGGCCGGGGTGACCGTCCGCACCTTGCGGCCGCGCTGGTCGTAGCCGTTCACGGTCGTCGACCCGTCGCGCTCGACGACCGAGACGAGGTTGCCGTGCGGGTCGTAGCTCATCGACTGGCGGTGGTCGTCGGTGTCGAGCACGCCGACGAGGCGGCCCTTGGCGTCCGAGATCCAGGTGTTCGAGCGGCTGCCGTCGGTGTCCGACACGACGGTCACGCGACCGCGCAGGTAGGCGAAGCGCACGGTGCGTCCGTGCGGGGTGAGCTGCTCGACGACGCGTCCGCGGTCGTCGTACGTGTTGACGGCCTCGACCACCGCGGAGGCGCTGGTCACCTTCTCGATCAGCCCCGCGTCGTTCCAGCCGTAGCGTCGGGTGCCGACCTCGCTCGTCGCGCCGACCAGGCGGCCGGCGTCGTCGTAGGCGTACTCGACCCGGCGGCCGTCCGAGCCGGTGGCGACCGCGACGCGGCCGTCGACGTAGTCGATCTCGATCCAGCGTCCGCGGTCGTGGGTGAGGCGCGCGGGCAGGCCGTCGGGGTGGCGGGCGACCTCGACGGCCGTACCCGCGCCTCCTTCGCTGCCCAGCCAGACGCCGGACGGGGTGAAGCGCCACCGGCTGCCGGCGTTGTCGCGGACGACGAGGGTCGAGCCCTCGGCGGCGAGCCAGAAGTTTTCACCGACTCCGCGGTCCCAGCCCTCGCCGAGCCGCGGGAACAGCACCTGGCGGCCGTCGGCCATCGTGAACGCGGCACCCTCGTCGTCGAGGGTGAGGCGTGTCTCGAGCACCGAGGCCCAGCCGGGGCCGAACAGGCCGACGTGCGGGTCGAGGCTGTTGTACATGCGGCTGAGGCGCAGTGTGCTGCTCGCGCCCGAGAACGCGAGGTCGACCTCGGTCTCGAGGAAGTTGCCCGTGGTCGTGTTCACCGGGTCGACCGAGTAGCCGCTCGTGGGGGCCCCGCCGAAGGCCTGGGTCGGTTCGATGAGGAGGTCGTCGCGGCCGAGCGCGATGCCGGAGGCCTGCAGGGAGGCCGCGATGGCGGCGTTCGACAGCGTCGAGACCGATCCCTCACCACCGGCCTGGGCGAATTTGTCGGCGACGGTGGTGGCCCACGCTGCATCGTTGGCGTTGGCGCCGAGCCAGTCCGAGAGGGCTCGCACGAGGCCGTCGGCGGTGAACGAGCCCCAGTCGCACTGGGTCGCGAACGTGTCGAGGGCCGCTGTCAGCGTGCCCGGCCGCGAGGCGAGCTCGCCGTCGAGGGCCGTCGTCGTCGAGGAGAAGGACCGGAGGTTCGCAGGGAGGGCCGACGACGTGGGCCCGGCCGAGCCGCCGCCCGTGGGGACCTCGCGTGCCGGCGGCACGTAGGTCGAACTGAGGACCAGCTGGTCCTCTTTCTTCGTGGTGGGGGGTTGCTCGACGCCGTCGAAGCCGTCGATGAACTTGTCCCAGCCGCTGCGGGCCTCGAGGCGTTCGTAGTACTCCCGCGCCTCTCGACGGCGGGCGTTCTCCCGCTTGGCCGACTCCATGATCTGGTCGACGAAGTCCGCGGCTTCGCGGAGGGTCTGGCAGAGACCGGACGCACCCACCGCGGCGGTGTCGGCGTTCTCCTTGAACAGGTCGGCGAACAGCCCCGCGAACTCTTGCGAACCCGTGGTCACCGCCGCGGCGCGCGACGCCGTCTGCCCCTCGACGTCGCTCGCGGCGTTGGTGAACGCCGATTTCAGGTTGTCGGCCGCCCAGAAGCTGAACTTCAGCGGTTCGTTGCCGTGCAGATCGGTCATGTCGTCGTTTCCCCCGGTACAGATGGATCGGTCAGCCGCCGCGTCCCCAGGCCGCGGAGGCAGGAGACACCGGCCGCTCCCGTGGGGAGCAGCCGGTGTCTTCGGTGATGCCTAGGCGCCGCCGCCGGCGGAGAAGATGTTCTGCGAGATCTTGTCGAGCTGGGTGCGGAGCTGCTCGAGTTCGGTCTTGGCCTTGTCGAGGGCGGCCTTGGTCTCGGGCCAGGTCGAGCCGCGGAACGTCGCGGCGAGGGGGCCGTCCCAGACGTTGGGGTCGGACAGAATGCGGCCCTGGGCGTCGAGCTGGCTGATCTGGTCGGTGAAACCGCCGTTGATGATGCCCTGGACCTGGTTGATGGCCGTCTTGGCCTGCTCGGTCGAAAGAACGCGTGACATGGTTACCCCCTGATGGATTGGCCGGTGAGCGAGACGCGCCCCCGAGGCTCGAACGGCTCGACTTTAGCCTGAAATCGTGCCGAGGGTGCAGAACAGTCTGTTGGTCTTTCAGCCGCGGGCGGTCGGGGCCCACGGGGCCGAGGGCAGCGGGCCGCCGGTCCGGCTGAAATGGACGGCCGCCTCGACGGCCCGGTCTCGGTACGCCGCGAGGGAGGGGTTGGCCGGCACCGGCTGTCCGGGGCCCGGGGCCGCGACGGCGTCGACGATCTCGTACCAGGGACCCGTGCGGACGTCCATCGTGTGCAGCACGGCGACGGGCACGTCGGCCGGCCGCAGGACGTCGAGCCCGGCGGTGTCGCGGCGCAGCTCGATGCTGCTCGGGACGTTGCCCTTCGGCCCCCGGATCACGGTGCGCAGCCGCTTCTCGGTCGGGTCGATCACCTCGAACTGCTCGCGGCCCATGCGCCACAGCAACACGGTGCGGCCGGCCACGGTGGCGGGGTCGGTCGGCGGGGCGGCGGGTTCACGGGCTTCGTGTCGGGCGCGGCTGGCCGTGCCGAGGGCGTGGCCGAGGACGGCGGAACCGGCGAAGGTCAGCACCATGAGGATGTTCGGTGGTCCCGATGAGACCATCGGGATGCTCGCGGTGCTGGCCAGGACGATCGGCATCGTGGTGGCCCGGGCCCGATCGCGCAGCCGGCCCAGCAGGAACGACGCGGCGAGGAGCACGAGCCCGAGGGTGATCACGAGCCCCGGCGTGGCACCGCCCACGAGGGCGATGGCGACGCCGGCGACGAATCCCAGGGTCGAGAGAAGGAGGCGCGTGGACGACGGCATCGCGACCGCCGTCGTCGGGGTCAGCCGGCGGGGTCTCGTCTCGGTCGGTGCCGAGGTGCGGTCGGTGCTCATGGTCCCCCTGGGTGCCCGGCCGTGGGCCGGGGCGTCCGTGCTCGTCAGGACCTCGCCCGTGTCGAGCCGCCCCCGGACACGATCTTGGCACGAACAGGTCTGTCGGGGTGCCTCTCCGTCCTGTCCTGGCGCGGGTCGCTGTCGGCGCCCGCGCGGCAGGTGCTCCGGGGTCGCTCAGCGGAACACGTCGGTCGCCAGGATGACCCCGCCGGCCCTCACGCGGTCCAGAGCCGGAAGCCACGGTGTCAGTCCCTCTCGTGCAGCGACGGCCCGGTCGAGGTAGGCCGGGCTCGACGTGGTCCGAAAGGGCACCGTCTCGATCTCGAGCGGGGTCGCCGATCGACGACGTGCTCCCGGGAAATCCTCGACGAAGAACCGGACCGGGTCGCCTGACGTGATCTTGTAGGCCGGCAGGAACCGCTCCGCGGCCACGGCGGCGCGCCCCGCGGCCCGCCACGAACCCCGGGCGGGGGGGCTGCTGAGGGGCAGCGCGGCGAAGGGCGGGGGGGCGGTGGCCAGCTCGTCGAGGGAGTCCTGCCCCGGATCGACCCCGCCGACGACGAGGTCGAAGACGACCACGTAGATGCCCGCGAAGTGCTCGGTGACGACCTGGCCGAGGTAGGCCCGGCCGTCACCCACGGGGATCTCGAAGACGAGACCTGCAGGTGTCGGTTCGCGTCCGTCCTCCGCCGGCGTCGCAGGACGGCGGCGTTCAGCGTGGTCTTCTTCGGTCAACTGCGCATCCCGATCATTCTGACGCTCCCGTCATGGGCTCGACGTCCTCTGTCGTGCCGCCTGCGTCGCCGCGAGGATCTCGACGCCGAGTGCCGAGTCGAACGGCCACTCGTCGACTACCTGATGCGCCAGGCTCTCGAGGTGTGAGAGAGCGAGGTCGGGGTGGCCCTCGGCGGTCAGCCGCCTAGCCTTCTCCATCGTCCGCTCGGCGTAAGCTTTGCGGTCGTCGTCACGGGACGAAGCCCCCGCGCCGCTGGTCAGCTCCATGGTCTCTCCTTCGTGATGAGTAACGAGTGCAAGGCACGCAGCGTCTCGTCGTCGTTCATCATCCGGTCCGATCAGTCGCCTCGTGGGTGCGCACTCTCGCCTGTCGTCCATCCTGACCTCTACTCCAGAACTCCACGCGACGTCGGGGGCGGGTCACTCGCCGGCGGTGAAGAGGTCTTTCGATGCTCGTCAAGACATCCGCTTGGCGGGCCTTCGGCTGTCGTCGACCAAGGCGACGTACTCGCGGGAGCGCTCGGCGTCTGGTGTGCCATCTTCGTGGACGGCGACTTCGGCAGGTGGACTCAATCTCGGAAGACGGTGGCTGCGCGCCGGGCGTCGGCGGGGAGCAGCTCGTCGAAGCGATCCTCCCAGGGTGCCTTGCCTGCCAGAGCGCGGACAGCTGCAGCGATTCCCGCCGGGGCTCTCGTCGTCCGGAACTGCAGATCTTCGACTTCTTCGGCTGTCGCAGGCCGGCGACGTTCTTCGGAAAAATCCACCACGAACCACGAGTCGGCATCGCCGATGGTCACCTTGTACGCGGGAAGCCATCTGTCTGCATCGACGGGGGCTGTTCCAACGACCCGCCAACCCATGTCGACGAACAAAGTGCTCATTGTCTGACCAGCGAGAACCACGTCGTGCTGAAGCGCTTCCTCAGCGTCGCGTTCGGCCGAGGTCTCGTCAGTTCGGAAGTCGTAGACGACAAAATAGAAGTTTTTCTTCCTGAGGATGCTAACGACATGCGCAACGTATACCGTGCCGTCACCCACAGGAATGGTGAACAAGTCACCCTGGGTCAACTTCATAGGACGGACCTCCAGCAGCCAAGAATCTCTGGCGGCTCATCTCGTTACGTTTGTTCGACAAGAGGCCGTCCGGATTCGACTTGGTCGCGAAGGCCGAGGTGACCCCGCTCGCGTCGATGGCTCCCCATTCGCACTGCGAGGCGAAGTCGGCCAGCTTGCCGTCGAGCTCGCCCGGGCGGCCCGAGAATTGGGCGTTGAGGCCGACGCTGCCCGTCGCGAACGAGCGGAGGTCGTCGGGGCGGGCGGACGAGGCACCCCCCCCCCCGCCCCCGCCCGGACCGGGCGCCGGCGGCTCACGCGAGCCGCCCGAACGTCGACCGGGGGCATGACCGGTGCCGCCTCTGCTCGCCGCGAGGCGGGGGTTCACTGCCGAAGATGTCCTGCAGGACCACCTCGACCCCGTTGCGGCCGTCCATCCGTTGCTGCCACTCGCGAGCGAGGCGGCGACGCGTGTTCTCTTCCTTCGCGGCTTGTTTCAGGTCGCCGGCGAACGATGCGACGGTGCGGAGGCACTCGGCGAGGTTCGACGCGCCCTGCCGGGCCGTGTCGGCGTTCGAGGCGAACAGCTCCGAAAAGAGTCCGCGGAAGTCCGTCGACGCCGTCGTGATGAGGCTCGCGCGCGATGCCGTCTGGGCGTCGAGGTCGTCGGCCGCGGCGTCGAAGGCCTCCGTCAGCGCGTCGGCGGTCGCGTCGTCGAACGGGACCGGCTCGTTGCCGTCCGGATCAGCCATGGTGTTCTCCCCCTAGAGACCGTCCCGTGGTCGAACGTCCCCGCCTCCCGAGCGTGTTGCGTCGGGTGGCGGGGACGTCCGGTGGTGCTGGTGGTGCGTGGTGCTGGCGGTGTTGCGCGCCGGGTGGTGCTCTCCGGTCAGGCGCCGCCGCCGGCGGAGAAGATGTCCTGCGAGATCTTGTCGAGCTGGGTGCGCAGCTGCTCGAGTTCGGTCTTGGCCTTGTCGAGGGCGGCCTTGGTCTCGGGCCAGGTCGAACCACGGAACGTCGCGGCGAGGGGGCCGTCCCAGACGTTGGGGTCGGACAGGATGCGGCCCTGCGCGTCGAGCTGGCTGATCTGGTCGGTGAAACCGCCGTTGATGATGCCCTGGACCTGGTTGATGGCCGTCTTGGCCTGCTCGGTCGAAAGAACGCGTGACATGTGGGACTCCCCTGTGGTTGATGACGCCCCCGCGTCAGACCTCCCCCGGGGGCTCGAACGCGTCCGACAGTACCTCATGTTGGGGGTACCTGACCGATCCGTCTGTGGAGGGGGTCCAGTAGGGTGGCGGCAAGATTGTCATCACGAGGGGACTGGTCGTCATGACCTGGGGAGCACCACACAAGAACGCCGTCGCGCGCTCGAACCGAGCGACGCACGGCGTCGTCGCGCCACGGAGACACGGCCGGGCGATCGCCCTGGTCGGCGTCGTGGGGGTCGTCGCCGCCGTGGCGACGGGTTGCACCTCGGCCGCGCCCGCGGGGGCCACCCCGACCCGCGTCCTGCAGACCGTCGAGACATCGCTGTCGAGCGACGGGTCGATCACCGCCGTCGACAGCACCGCGATCTCGGTCGACGACAGCACCGGCACGTCGACGTCCGCGACCACCGTGCACACGCCGTCCGACGTCGCCGACGCCCTGCCGATCCGCGTCACCACGTCGTACCGCACCGCCGACGGCTCGGGCTCCGACCTGGCCGACCTCGAGGGGCACGACGGCCGGGTCGAGATCGACCTCACCGTCGAGAACCTCACCGTCGCCCCGCAGCAGCTCACCCACGACGCGGCGGGCACCGCGCGCGCCGGCCCCGCCCGGGTGGGCGCCCCCCGCAGCGCCGCGGCCGCGCCCGTGCTGCCCGGTGGCTCGCCGAGCGCCGTCGTGCCCGACTCGGCGGCCGGCGGTGCCACGCCCGACGGCATCGTCAGCGCGGACGCCTCGGGCGACGCCGTGGTCCAGTGGGGCGCCCTGCTGGCCCCGCCCCGCTCGGGAGCGAGCACGCCGCTGCCCCTCGTCGTGGACGCCGACGACCTCGCGGCTCCCACGTTCGACCTCGCCGCACAGGCGGGCCTGTCGACCGACCTCTCGGTCGACGGCGTGCTCGCGTCGGCGTTCGACTCGAGCCCGACCTCCGACCTGGCCCTGCAGCAGCGCACCATCGACCTGGTGTCCGACGTCAACCTCGTGCTCAGCCGCGCCGGCGAGACCATCACCGAGGTGCGCACCAACCTGGTCAGCACGTCCGACACCCTCGGTGTCCGGACGGCCGAGCAACTGCGGGACAGCAGCTCGTCGCTGGCGAGCACGATGCAGGGGCTCACCGGTCAGCTGACGTCACTCGAATCCGACCTCGGTTCGACGGTCACGTCGACCCAGTCGACCGTCCGGTCGCAGCTGCAGACGACGGTCGCCAGCGTCGACTCGCTGCTGGGCGACACGACGGCGACGGCCCCGACCGTGACGCTCGACGGCGAGGGGTGCGCGACGGTCGTCGCCCCGCCCGCCCAGGCCTCCAGCGTCTACGGCAGCCTGCTGCAGGTGTCGGCCCAGCTCGACGGGTACGCCCAGTCGAACGAGGCCTGCCGCGACGAGGTCGCCGCGGCCCTCGACCGCACGGTGGGCCCGGCCGAGCCCGACCTCGAGTCGTGCGTCGACCAGCAGTCGTTGACCTGCTCGCTGTTCGCGTCGTCCTACCTCGTCACGGACGCCCTCATCGGCCTCGTCGACCAGGGGACCGACCTCGCCGACTCGCTTCAGCCCGAGCTCGCCCAGAACGCCATCGACCGGTACACCGACCTCGAGGCGAACCTGACGGCGATCCAGACCGAGCTCTCCGGCCTCGCCACCGACCCCTCGCGGGCGGACGTGGCGACGTCGTTGGCCGCCCTCGACACGGCCGTCGAGTCGGTCGCGACCGGTGCAGGCACGGTCCGCGGCCAGGTGAGCGACCTGCACGACCGTGCCTCGCGGGCCCGTCAGCAGATCGGTGACGCCGACACGCTCGGCTCGATGCAGGCACAGAACGCCGAGATCGCGGACGAGCTCTGCGAGGTCGTGCGCGCCGACGGGGACGAGACCGGTCTCTCGCTCGACCAGGTCGAGCGCCTGCGGTCGTACCTGACCGATCAGGGCTGCCCGGTGGCCGACGACGGGTCGGGCGAACCCGCTCCCGAGCCCGCCACCCTCCGGCCGCCGTTCCCGTACTCGCAACCGATGGACGCCCGCCTGGCCGACCAGGCCGCGGCGTGGGACGCCGTGGTCACCGCGACGGACACCCGCGACACCACGCAGGGGCTCGGCGCCTCGTTGACGGCCCTCGACGAGCGCATCCAGACGCTGCGCGACGCGGTCGACGACGTCCACGACGCGGTGGAGGGCAACGACGGCTCGGTCGGCGGCTCGGTCGACCGGCTGCGCGCCGAGACCGATGCCGCCCTGACCGACGGAGCGCGCCTCCTCGACCGCCTGAACGACGTCAAGACCCAGCAGGACACCCTCGCCGCGCAGGTGCAGGACGCGTTCGAGAACGCCGGCAGCGAGGCCGACGAGCAGGTGAAGGCCGTCGTCGGACAGCAGGTCCGCGTCGTCTCCGAGCAGGGCGCGATCAGCCGTCAGACGGTGGTCGACGCGTTCGACCGGTCCATCGCCGGCCTCGAGTCGACCTCCGACGTCGTCATGGGCGACTCCAAGGCGACGATCGAGCAGCAGCGCGGTGCCCTCGGCGAGCAGACCGACGGCCTGACCGCGGCGCTCGACCAGCAGACCGTCGCGTCGTTGGAGCGCATCGGCCAGAGCACGGCGTCGTCCACCCGCGACGTCGAGGGAGCCCGCACCTTGTTGGCCGCCGACCTCGCCGCGGTGCTGCTCGACCTCGGAGACCGCGAGGTCGACGGCTCGGGCATCCTCGGGGCGATGGCGACCAGCGCCGCGAAGGCCGACACGGCCGACTACCAGCTGGCCCTCGCGTCGAAGAACGCCTCGGGCTACGCGAACGTCCGAGCCGACGACATCGCCGGCATCATGCTGCGCCAGGCACAGTTCACGGCGTCGGTCGAGGCGGCCGCGAGCCTGCCCGCGTTCCACCTCGACGTGCCCTCGGGTGCCACGTCGACCACGCTGTACGCCTTCACGATCGGAGCGACCCGATGAGCCACGCGGCCGACGACGTGACGACCGACACGCCCAGCGACGCGGCGACGCGTCGTCGGCGCACACCGCGCCTCACCATCGTCGCCATCGTGGCCGGGGTGGCCGTGGTCGCTGCCGCGTCGGTGGCCGCCGGCGTGGCCGTCCGCGCCGACCGCCAACCCGAGGCGGCCCCCGTGCCGGCCTCGGTGCCCGTCGCACTGACCGCCTCCGGGCTGCCCGACGACACCCGGCTCGGCGTCGTCCTGACGCTGGGGCAGGGCGAGGGTTCCGAGTGGAACGGGGCCGCCCAGGGGGCCCGCGTCGCCGAACGCCGCTTCGAGCTCGGTGGTGCCGACGTCTCGCTCGTGACCGTCGACGACGGCGGCACCACCGACGGCGCCCGCGCGGCCGTGGAATCCCTCGTCGACCAGGGTGTCGCCGGCATCGCCCTCGCCACCTCGGGCTCGCACGTGTCCGGTGCCCTCGACGCGGCGAGCGACGCCGGCGTCCCCGTCGTGCTGCCCTACGGCGCGTCCGACGAAGCCGACGGTGTCTCGGGCGCCTGGTCCACCGCTCCGTCGCAGGCCACCACCGGGGCGGCCCTCGCCGCGGCCCTGGGCGACGCCCGGAAGACGCTCGTCGTCGACCTCGGAGGCGGCTCACCGGTCGGCGTCGAGGTCGCCCGCGTGCTCACGGCCTCGACGATCGGCGACGACACCGCCGTCGCCGACGAGGTCGCCCGACTGACGGGTTCCGCGGCGCCGCTCGACGACCCCGACGCCACGACCGAGGCTCCCGAGCCCGTCACCGACCCGTCCGACGCCGTGGTGCTCAGCGGCTCGGCCGCTCGCCAGGCGGGCCTCGTCTCGGCGCTGCAGGCCACCGACCTCCGCGTCCCCGTCCTGCTCACCCCCGATGCGACGAGCCCGGCCTTCTCGACGGCGCTGAGTGCCGGCGGTGGCAGTCTCTCGAGCGGCTTCGTCACGGTCGGCGTCGACTCGGACGACGCCGTCGCGCTGCGCTCCGACGCCGCGGGGCGATCGATGTCGGCGTACCTCGGCGCCGTCCGGGTGCTCGCCTCCGACGACGCGGCGACCAACCTGACCGATGACCAACCCTTCTCGGCGGTCGCCGCCCCGGCCGACCCGCGCAGCCCCGACGCCGCCGCGGCCCTGGGCCGGGCCGCCGCGACCGCCGCCTGCGTCGCCCCCGCCGAGGTGCCCCCCGCGCTGTCGTCGCTCTCGCTCGGTGCGGCCGACGGCGTCGCGGGCCCCGCGCTCGACTTCACCGCGGGCACGGCCGCCGGCGGCGGCGAGCTCGAGGTGCTGCACGCCTCGTCGCAGCCGCTCGGACTGCGACCGACCGCCGACGGCGAGTCGCGCATCGTCTGGTTCGCCGACCCGGCCACGAACTGACACCCCCGCGGGCCGGTCGGCCGACCCGCAGCGCGTCGCCCCGACGCCGCCCCGACCGCACGAGAGGACGACCCGCACGCGCCTGGTGATCGAGCTGGCCGACCAGCGGCAGAGCGTCGCGGTCGACCGGTGGCGCGGTGCAGCCACCCTGGGCGAGCTGGTCGAGTCGACCGGGGCCACGGTCGCCGCCGACGGCGACCTCTACGTCGACGGCTCGGCCGTCCCGGTGGCGACCCCGCTGCGCGAGCTCACGCTGCTCGAGGGGTCGCGCGTCGCCCGCACGCCCAGCCGCCGACCGACCCGCGTCACCGGCTGGAGCGTCACCCTCGCCGGGGGACTCACCGTCGGCCCGGTCGTCGAGGTGCCCCGGGGCCGACCGCTCGTCGTCGGTCGCGCGCCCCAGGCCGACCTCGTGCTGCCCACCGCCAGCGCGTCGTGGGAGCACTGCACGATCGAGCTCGACCAGGGCGACGCCGACGCGGGCGACGACGCCGGCGCGGGCGACCGCGCCGCGACCGACGGCGTCCGCATCCGCGACGCGGGCTCGACCAACGGCACCGTGGTCGCCGGCGAACGCGTCGACGCCGACGGCGTGCACGTCGACGAGGCCACGACCGTCCTCGTCGGCGGTGCCGTGCTCATCGTGCGGCCCGAGCTCGCCGAGACGCCCGCCCCGGCACCCGGCGCCCTGCACAACCTGACCCCCGCCGCGACCGCGCCTTTCAACCGTCCGCCCCGCCCCGGTCGCGTGGACGACACCGAGCCGGTGCTCCCGCCGACGCGCAAGGACGTCCCGCCCGCCTCGAAGTTCAGCATCATCACGGTCGCCGCACCGCTGGTGCTGGCCGGGGCGATGGTCCTGCTGCTCGGCGACGCCCGGTTCGCGCTCTTCGCGCTGCTCAGCCCGGTCATGGCGATCGGCATGTGGTTCGAGCAGAAGCAGCGCCGCAAGAAGAACCTCAAGGAAGAAGAGGAGCGTTTCGACGCGGCCGTCGACGACTTCCGCGGCGAGATCGCGACGGCCGCCGCCCACGAGGTCCGGCGTCGACAGGAGCTCGCACCCGACCCCGCGACCGTCTTGCGTCGCGCCGCCCTGCCCACGACGCAGCTCTGGCAGCGGCGGGCGGCCGACGACGACTTCCTCGCCCTACACGCCGGCATCGGCGACGTGCCCTGGCGTCCGCAGGTCGACGACCGCGGCGTCTCGCGACAGGACGAGGCCGTCAAGGAGGCGCTGGCCGCCGGCCGTCTGCCGGCCGCCCCGGTCGTCGTCGACCTGACCGACGCGGGCGTGGTCGGCATCGTCGGCGACCGCGCAGGTGCCCTCGCCCTGGCGCGCAGCCTGCTCGCCCAGGCGACCGTGCACGGCGGCCCCGCCGACCTCACCGTCGGGGTGTTCTGCGACCGCGGTCGCGAGGCCGACTGGGAGTGGGCGTCCTGGCTGCCGCACACCCGTCGCGCCGGCAGCAGCACGGGCGAACGGTGGATGTCGAACCAGCGCGAGGCGAGCGCGTCGATCCTGCGCGGTCTGCGCGAGTCGGTCGACGAGCTGCCGACCCCGGCCCTGCTCGTCGTCCTCGACAGCGAGGTGCTGACCGAGGGGCGCGACGCCCCCGCCCGGTCGCTGCTCGGCCACGGCCGCTCGGTGCCCGGCCTCACGCTGCGTCCGCACGAGCGCCCGCACCGGGTCAGCGGCATCGTCATCGCCACCACCGAGGAGCAGCTTCCGGCGGCCTGCACCTCGGTCATCGTCGTCGGCGAGGACGCGGCCGCGACCGTCCACCGCCCCGAGGACCGCTCCCGCGTCGACGACGTCGTCCTGGCCGGGGTCTCCCTGGCCGACGCCGAGGACTGCGCCCGCCACCTGGCCCACCTCGACGACCCCGAGCTGATCGTGCCCGGTGCCTCGCTGCCCTCCCTCGTGCGCCTGCCCGAGCTGCTCGGCACCGAGGCGGCCGAGGCGACGGGGGCACCCGACGCCGCGGCGATCCGCGCCCTGTGGTCCGAACCGTCCGGCGTCTCGACGCCGATCGGCTCGGCCGAGACCGGCGTGCTCACCCTCGACCTCGTGAAGGACGGCCCGCACGGGCTCGTCGGCGGCACGACCGGCTCGGGCAAGAGCGAGTTCCTCCGGTCGCTCGTCGCGGGCCTCGCGGCGCGCAACGACCCGACCCGCCTCAACTTCGTGTTGATCGACTTCAAGGGCGGGGCCGCGTTCAAGGCCTGCGAACGCCTGCCGCACACCATCGGCACGATCAGCAACCTCGACGAGCAGCTCGCCGACCGCGCCCTGCGCTCGCTCGAGGCCGAGATGGAGCGCCGCCAGCGCGTCTTCGCCCAGGCGGGCGACGACGTCGACACCCTGGACGCGTTCCTGGCGACGCGTCCTGCGGAACCGATGCCGCGCCTCCTGCTGGTGGTCGACGAGTTCGCGATGCTCGCCAAGGACTTCCCCGACGTGCTGACCTCGCTGGTCAGCGTCGCGGCCGTCGGGCGCCCGCTCGGCGTGCACATGATCCTCGCCACGCAGCGGCCCGCCGGCGTGGTCAACGACGACATCCTGGCCAACACGAACCTCCGCGTGGCGTTGCGGGTGCAGAGCCGCGAGGACTCGAGCAACGTGATCGGCGTCCCCGCGGCCGCGGGCATCGGCCGGGCCCAGACCGGTCGCGCCTACGTGAAGCTCGGCCAGGACGACATCACGCCGGTGCAGACCGCCCTCGTCACCGGCCGCGCCCAGACGGTCGCGGCCGAGCCGGTCGAGGTGCGTCCGATCGGGACGTTCGGCGTCCCCGACCGGCCCCCCGCGCCTCCGAAGGCCCGGGCGTCCGACGCGAACGACCTCGACCTGCTGATCGACGCGATCGTGCAGGCCGACGCCGAGGCGGGCTTCGCGCCGCCGCGCAAGGTCTGGCCGGAGGCGCTGGGCGAGCGGGTCGCGCTGGCGGGCTTCGAGACGGCGCAGGCCGGCGAGGGCACGCCCGACGGGCCCGTGTCGGAGACGGCCCCGGCCTCGGCCCCGGTCCCCGTCGTCGGGGGAGTCCGCGGCCCCCTGGTCGCCGCGGCCCTCGTCGACGAGCCCGACCTGCAACGCCAGAGTCCGGCCGGTTGGCGCCTCGACGAGGGCAACCTCATGCTGATGGGCATCGCCGGCAGCGGCACCACGACGACGCTCGCGACGATCGCCCTCACCACGGCGCTCGAGAGCCCGCCCGACGAGCTCGACCTCTACGTGCTCGACCTCGGCTCTCGGGGGCTCGCCCCGCTGGCCGACCTGCCGCACACCGTCGCCTACGTCGGCACGGGCGCCGGAGCGAAGGAGCAGCAGGCGCGGTTCCTCCGGCACCTACGCACCGAGCTCGAGCTGCGCCGTGCCGCACCGGGGACCAGGAGGCGCGCGATCGTCCTGCTCGACGGCCTCGCCGCCCTGCGCGACGAGTACCAGGACTACGAGGGTCAGCAGCTGCTCGACGTGCTGTACCGCGTTTACGCCGACGGTCCGGGGCTCGGCATCTCGTTCGCGGTCTCGACGACGCGCGCCAAGGCCGTGCCGTCGGCCATGGACGAGGTGACCACGCAGAAGTGGCTGTTCCGCCTGGCCGACCAGTACGACTACGCGACGTACGGCCTCCGCGGCGGCAGCGTCCCCGCGGCCGTTCCGGGGCGCTGCGTGAGCGCGCTGACCGGTCTGCAGATGCACGTGGCGACGCCCCCGGGCACGCTCGAGCAGGCCGTGGCCCGGGTGCGCGAGCGCTGGGCCGGCACGCCGCAGAAGGCCAACGCCATCGGACAGCTGCCCGACGACGTGCGCGTCGACGAGCTCGACGTCGCCCCCGACTTCTCGGGCGAGCCGTGGCTGCTGCCCATCGGCCTCGGCGAGGACGACCTCACGCCCGCGACGCTCGAGGTCTACGAGGGCGAGCACGTCCTCGTCGCCGGGCCCGCGCGGTCGGGCAAGTCGACCGTGCTGTGCGCCCTCGCCGAGTCGATCCGGTCGCTGCCGGGGGGCTCGGCCGCAGGTTCGCCGGGTGGCCGGCCCGCACTCTGGGCCATCGTCGACCGACGCTCGCCGCTGGCCTCGGCCGACCTCGACCGGGTCGCCGTCGGAGCCGACGAGGTGCCGGCCCTGCTCGCCTCGCTGCGCCTCGAACGCGGCCCCGTCGTGCTGCTGATCGACGACGCCGAGCGCTTCGACGACACCGACCAGGCGATCGCGTCGCTGCTGTCGTCGAACCGGTCGAAGCTCACGGTGATCGCCGCCGGGCGCTCGGCCGACCTGCGCACCCTCTACAGCCACTGGACGAAGACCGTCCGCAAGGCCCGCTGCGGCGTCCTGCTGCAGCCCGACGTCGACTACGACGGCGAGCTGCTCGGGGTGACCCTGCCGAGGCGCGCACCCGTCGCCCTGACGACGGGGCGCGGTTACTCCTGCGTGGGAGGCGCGGTGCGGCTCGTGCAGACCATCAGCCCCAGCGCCTGACGGGCTGCGGCGCCGTGGCGCCGAGGTTCGCCGCGCCGGCGTTCGTCGGCTCGGCCCCGCGGGTCATTCGCGGGTCGTGATGCCGAACGTCGGGCTCTCGAGGTTCGTGAAGTTGCCGACCGTGGCCCGCACCACGCACTGCGGGGCGACCGACAGCGCGGTGACGACCAGGCCGTCCGACGAGACGGCCAGGGCGCCCGAGCACCCGTCCGAGAACCGGACACCGGCCTCGCCTCCTGCGACGTCGGTCAGCATGGTGGACGGCGACCCCGTGCTCGGGCTCGCGTAGAGCGGGTTGAGCTGGTCGGGGCCGCTCGGCCACACCGGCAGCAGGGTGACGGGCAACGTCGTCTGGCTGACCGTGCGCGACGGGGTCGACACCTGCACGTCGACCAGGCGCTGCACCGGGTAGGCCGTCCCGGTCACGGCCGGGTCGGAGACGGCGTCGGCCGTGGCCGTCGAGGCCGTCTGCAGCCACTCGTCGAGCGCCGCGGCGTCGGTGAGCTCGAGCGGCACCGTCGCCTCGACCTCGACCCGGCCGCCCGCGGGCACCTCGAGGTCGGACAACGTCCAGCCGCAGGCCACCGTCAACCCCGTCAGCGACGGTTGGTTGCGCGCGGCCGACACCGTGCCCGAGGGCGCGCGCCAGTCGACCGGCGGACAGCTGTCGTCCTCGGTCGCCCCCGGCACGACCTCGAGCAGCGGTCCGGTCAGCGGCGCGGCCTGCGCCGAGTAGGTCACGGTGAGCGTCACCGTCCCGGCGTCGGAATCGGAGGTCGCCGTCCGGCTGACCCCGAGACCGCTCGGCAGGGCGGGGTCCTGTTGGTTCGACCGGGCCGCCTCGGCGCCGGACCCGCCGTCCTTCTTCGGGGCCGACGAGCCGGGCACCAGCACGACCAGCACGACGACGAGGGCCGCGGCGAGCACGACGCCACCGGCGGCCCACGCGGCGATCCTGTTGGTCAGCCACTCCGGGCGGTGCCGGAGCAGGGCCTCGACCCGGGTCGCCGGGGGAGCCTCCTTGACCGGGGCCGGGGCGACGACCGGGCGGCGGAGGGGCCGCACGACGGTCGCCGAGCCGTCCGTGCCCAGGTCGGGGCGCGCCTCCTGGTCCGCGGCCTCGCCGTCGCGGGGTGCGTGGTCGTCTCGACCCGCGCCTCCGTCGGGGGAGTCCGGGCCGGTTCCGGCGACGGGCCCGGCCGCAGCACCACGGACGATCGTGGCCGGTCGCTCGATCTCGTCGAAGCCGTCCGGGGCGGTCGCCCGGGGGAGGGCGGCCAGACCCGCATGGGCCTGCGCCAGCCGACGGAGGCGCGCGGCGGCGACCGGGGCGGCCGGTCGCGCGGACGGGTCCTTCGCGAGCATCGCCTCGACCGCGGCCCAGACGTCGTCGGGCACGTCGATGCGGGGCGGACTCGAGGTCACATGCCGGTAGGCGATCGAGAAGTCGGTGCCGGGGCCGGCGAAGGGCGTGCGGCCGGCGAGCAGCTCGTAGAGCATCACCCCGGTCGCGTACACGTCGCCCGCGGGCCCGGATCGACCCGTGCTGATCAGCTCGGGGGCCATGTACTGCGGCGTGCCGAGCAGCCCCGTCGTCTGGCGGGCGCGCTCGCCGACCACCGAGGCGATGCCGAAGTCGGTCACGCGCACCGCACCGGTCAGCCCGGGGCGCCAGGTCTCGGCGAGCAGCACGTTGTCGGGCTTGACGTCGCGGTGCGAGCCGGCGAGGGCGTGGGCCGCGGCGAGGGCGTCGAGCACCTCGGCGGCGACGGTGAGGGCGGCGGCGGCGGCCAGGGGGGCGTCGGCCGCGACCACGTCGCCGACCGAGCCGCCGGGCACGAGGTCCATGACGATGGCCAGGCGCTCGCCTTCGACCACGAGGTCGCGGACGCGCACGATGCCGGGATGGCGCAGCGAGACGAGCACGGAGCGTTCCCGCACGAAGCGTTCGACCAGGCCGGGGTCGGCCGCGTGCTCGGGCTTGAGCAGCTTCGCGGCGACCTCGTCGTCGTCGGGGGCGACCGTCGCGCGCCAGACCTCGCCGGCGGCGCCCGACCCGATCAGCTCGACCAGACGGTACGACGCGCCGAGGGCGTCACCGGACCGCGACTGCGCCACTGCTTCCCCTTGTCTCGACACGACGACGGGGCCGACCTGTCTGCCCCCGGCATCATCCTAGGGCGGCGGCCGCGAGCCGTCCGGCCGCGGCTCCCGGGCGTCGGGCAGGCGTGGCTGGCATGCTCGGGGGCATGGCCTCCCTCACTCGTCCCCGCCGCGGCAAGATCATCGCCGGGGTCTGCGCCGCCCTCGCGAACCGCTTCGGCATCAGTGCCTTCCTGGTGCGGCTGATCTTCGTGCTGTCGATCATCCTCCCCGGCCCGCAGGTGCTCGTGTACCTCGTGCTCTGGGTCGTGTTCCCGAAGGAGAACCGCTAGCCCCTCACCTCGCGGCGCGCGTGATCGCGGGCCGCAGGCCGCTCGGCGGTGGGCGCTGCGTCAGCCCTCGGGCAGGGACCGCAGCAGCGCCTCCTGCAGGTAGCCCAGCCAGTCGAAGACGTGCCCCATCGCCTGCAGTTGCCTGTCGTCGCTCGCGGGGACGCCCTCGCCCGTGACCCCGAGGCGCTCGCCGAGGGTGAGCCGCAGGTCGTTCAGGGTGCGCAGCCACGACTGCTGTGCCGCGCGGTCGAGCGTCGAGCCCGGTTCGCCGAGCGCCGCCAGCACCGCGCGGCCGTTCTCGACCTTGCGCCGTGTCAGGTCGTCGGCCGTGAACCGGCGGAACTCCGCCGCCGCCTCGGCGTCGTCGCGGTACGCCGCCGGCAGGAGGCGCGCCAGGGCCGGATCGCCCTCGTCCCCGGCCTCGAGCAGCGACACCAGCTGACCGACCAGGTCGGTGAGCAGCGCCCGCTCGTCGGCGTCGAGCCGCACGCGGACCTCGTCGCCGCCCCGAGAGCGGACGAACGGCACGAGCGTCACGCCTCGTCCTGCTTCGCGAGGGTCGCCCACAGGCCGTAGTCGTGCATGGCCTCGACGTGCCGCTCCATCTCTTCGCGGTTGCCCGTGGCGACGACCGCACGGCCCTCGGTGTGCACGCGCATCATGAGGCGCTTCGCCTCGGCCCGGCCGAAGCCGAAGTAGGTCTCGAAGACGTGGGTGACGTAGGTCATCAGGTTGACCGGGTCGTCCCAGACGAGCGTCACCCAGGGGGTGTCGGGCGAGGTCAGGAGGCGCGGGTCGGCCTCCGTTCCCGTGCGGGTGTCGTCGAGGGTGGGGCTCACCCGTCCAGGGTGTCACACGGTCGCCGAGCGGGTTCCCGGCCGGAGGTCGTCTTGTTATGCTGGGCGGGTCGCGACTGGCGTTCAGATGGTCACCATCGGGGAGCGACTGACACACGTGCGTGGCCGTACGCCTGGGCCACGACATCCGACCTCCGTCCGTCCCGTGTGCCAAGGAGTCCTCCGTGACCATCTCCGACCAGACCAGCGCCCAGACCGCCGCCTCGTCCGCCGAGTCGACCGACCGCCAGCCGTCGACCTTCAACCAGCCGCTCTCGGTCGTCGACCCCGAGATCGCGGCCGTCCTCGAGCAAGAGCTCGGGCGCCAGCGCGACTACCTCGAGATGATCGCCTCCGAGAACTTCGTGCCGCGCGCCGTGCTCGAGTCGCAGGGCTCGGTGCTGACCAACAAGTACGCCGAGGGCTACCCGGGTCGCCGCTACTACGGGGGCTGCGAATTCGTCGACGTCGCCGAGAACCTCGCGATCGAGCGCGCCAAGTCGCTCTTCGGCGCCGAGTTCGCCAACGTGCAGCCCCACTCGGGCGCCCAGGCGAACGCCGCCGTCCTCGCCGCGATCGCCGACATCGGCGACACGATCCTCGGCCTCGAGCTGTCGCACGGCGGTCACCTGACCCACGGCATGAAGCTCAACTTCTCGGGCAAGATGTACAAGGCCGTGGCCTACGAGGTCGACCCCGAGACCTATCTGATCGACATGGACGTCGTCCGTCGCCAGGCGATCGAGCACCAGCCCAAGGTCATCATCGCCGGCTGGTCGGCCTACCCCCGTCAACTCGACTTCGCGGCCTTCCGTGCCATCGCCGACGAGGTGGGTGCCTACCTCTGGGTCGACATGGCGCACTTCGCCGGCCTGGTCGCCGCGGGCCTGCACCCGTCGCCCCTGCCGCACGCGCACGTCGTCTCGTCGACCGTGCACAAGACCCTCGCGGGTCCCCGTTCGGGCGTGATCCTCTCGAACCACGAGCCGCTGTTCAAGAAGCTCAACTCGGCCGTGTTCCCCGGCCAGCAGGGTGGCCCGCTGATGCACGTCATCGCGGCCAAGGCGACGGCGTTCAAGCTCGCCGCCGAGCCCGAGTTCAAGGACCGTCAAGAGCGCACCATCCGCGGTGCCCAGGCCCTCGCCGCCCGCCTGACCGCCGACGACGCCAAGGCCGCCGGGGTGGACGTGCTGACCGGTGGCACCGACGTGCACCTGGTGCTCGTCGACCTGCGCGCCAGCGAGGTCGACGGCAAGCAGGCCGAGAACCTGCTGCACGACGTCGGCATCACGGTGAACCGCAACTCGGTGCCGTGGGACCCTCGCCCGCCGATGGTCACCTCGGGCGTGCGCATCGGGACGTCGGCGCTCGCCACCCGCGGCTTCTCGGACGACGAGTTCGCCGAGGTCGCCGACATCATCGCGCTCACGCTGATGCCGTCGCCCGACATCGAGGCCCTCGCGGCCCGCGTCAAGGCACTGACCGACGCGTTCCCGCTCTACGCGTGAGCACTGACGTCACGGCCGGGGCTCCGGCGGGCGTCGGGGGCAGGGCCTCGGCGGGAGGCGCGGGAGGCGCGGGGGGCGTCGAACGCACCCGATTCGTCCCCGGAGACGACTCGTCGGCGGTGACCATCGACGGGACGGCTCTGGCCGCCGCCGTCAAGGACGACCTGCGCCTCCGGGTGGACGCCCTCAAATCCCGTGGCATCGCGCCGGGGCTCGGCACGATCCTCGTCGGGGCGAACCCCGGCTCGTTGTCGTACGTCGCGGGCAAGCACCGCGACTGCGCCGAGGTGGGCATCGAGTCGATCCGCATCGACCTGCCCGAGACGGCGACCGAGGACGAGATCCGTCAGGCGATCGAGACGATGAACGCCGACCCCGCGGTCACGGCGTTCATCATCCAGCTGCCGCTGCCCGCCGGCATCGACCCGACGGCCATGCTCGAGTTGATGGACCCGGCCAAGGACGCCGACGGCCTGCACCCGGTCAACCTCGGCGAGTTGGTGCTGGCGGTGCCGGGTGGCAAGGGCTCGATCGACACGCCCCTGCCGTGCACGCCGCGCGGCATCGTCGAGATGCTGCGTGCCTACGACATCCCGATCGGGGGGACGCACGTGACGATCATCGGGCAGGGGCTGACGGTGGGGCGCCCGCTCGGCCTGCTGCTGCCCCGCCTCGAGGCGGCGGCGACGCTGACGCACTCGCGGGCGGGCGGCGGGGCCGCCGAGGTGCGCGGGGCCGACATCGTCGTGGCCGCCGCGGGTGTCGCCGGGCTGGTCAAGCCGGACTGGGTGAAGCCCGGGGCCGCCGTGATCGACGTCGGCATCACCCGCGTGCTGAACGAGGAGACGGGCAAGTACAAGCTGCGCGGGGACGTCGACCCCGCGGTCGCCGCGGTGGCGGGCTTCCAGTCGCCCGTGCCGGGTGGGGTCGGGCCGATGACCCGGGCGATGCTGCTGAAGAACGTGGTCGAGGCCGCCGAGCGACCCTGACGGCCCGGCTGCACCCACCACGCCAGAAGATGGGCACAGCGCCAGGTTTTCCCCTGGTGCTGTGCCCATCCCGTGGTGCGGTGCCCATCTCGTGGTGCTGGGTCGGGGAAGTGCCCTCATCCCGCCACGAACCAAACATGCCGCCATGCAATCGTGTGGCGGGGTGTTTACCTCGTGGCGGGGAACGCCGCCGCTGGCCCACCACGCCAGTAGATGGGCACAGCGCCAGGTTTTCCCCTGGTGGCTGTGCCCCCCCCCGGGTGCGGGGCCCCTCTCCTGGGGCCGGGGTGGGGGAAGGGCCCCCTCCCGCCCCCGCACAAACAT
>NZ_LHOZ01000060.1:0-49919 GCF_001297205.1 Frigoribacterium sp. RIT-PI-h
CCCGCCCCCTCCACCACCCCAGGAGCACCTGACACATGACCGCCGCGCCCGACCCGACCACCACCCCCGACGACGAGGCGGCCACCGCCGCGCGCGAGGCGTCGGAGCAGAAGCAGGTGCGGCTCGACAAGCGCGCCCGCCTGCTCGAGGCCGGCGTCGAGGCGTACCCGGTGGGCGTGCCAATCACCGACACGATCGGTGCGGTCCGCGCCCGGTACGCCGAGCTCGAGACCGACAGCCGCTCGGGTGACGTCGTCGGGCTCGCCGGCCGCGCCGTGCACGCCCGCAACACGGGCAAGCTCTGCTTCGCCGCGCTGCAGGCGGGCGACGGCAGCCGCATCCAGGCCATGGTCTCGCTCGCCGAGGTGGGCGAGCAGCGCCTCGCCGACTGGAAAGAACTGGTCGACCTGGGCGACCACGTCTTCGTGAAGGGCGAGGTCATCTCGTCGCGTCGCGGCGAGCTGTCGATCATGGTCACCGAGTGGTCCATCGCGGCCAAGGCGATCCTGCCGCTGCCGAACCTGCACTCCGAGCTCAGCGAAGAGACGCGCGTGCGCCAGCGCTACCTCGACCTGATCGTGCGCGACCAGGCCCGCGCCACCGTCCGCGCCCGGGCCGCCGCGGTCTCGTCGCTGCGCCGCACCTTCGACTCGTACGAGTACCTCGAGGTCGAGACGCCCATGCTGCAGACGATGCACGGCGGCGCCGCGGCCCGACCGTTCCAGACGCACAGCAACGCGTTCGACACCGAGCTCTACCTGCGCATCGCGCCCGAGCTGTTCCTCAAGCGGGCCGTCGTCGGCGGCATCGACCGCGTCTTCGAGATCAACCGCAACTTCCGCAACGAGGGCGCCGACTCGACGCACTCGCCCGAGTTCGCGATGGTCGAGGCGTACCAGGCCTACGGCGACTACGACCAGATGGCCCGTCTGACGCAAGAGCTCGTGCAGAACGCCGCCATGGCCGTCTCCGGTTCGCACCTCGTCACCCTCGCCGACGGCACCGAGTACGACCTCGGCGGCGAGTGGGCCCGCGTGCCGATGTACGAGTCGCTCAGCGAGGCCTCGGGCGTCGAGATCACGCCGGTGACCACGGTGGCCGACCTGCAGGCGCTCGCCGCGACCGTCGACCTGGTCGTACCGCACGAGACCCACGGCAAGCTCGTCGAAGAGCTCTGGGAGCACTTCGTCAAGCCGTCGCTCGACCGCCCGACCTTCGTGGTCGACTTCCCCGTCGACACGAGCCCGCTGGTCCGTCAGCACCGCTCGAAGCCCGGCGTCGTCGAGAAGTGGGACCTCTACGTCCGCGGCTTCGAGCTCGCCACCGCGTACTCCGAACTGGTCGACCCGGTCATCCAGCGCGAGCGCTTCGTCGAGCAGGCCGCCCTCTCGGCCCGCGGCGACGCCGAGGCCATGCGCCTCGACGACGACTTCCTCACCGCGCTCGAGCACGGCATGCCGCCGAGCGGCGGCATGGGCATGGGCATCGACCGTCTGCTGATGGCGATCACGGGCCTCGGCATCCGCGAGACGATCCTCTTCCCGCTCGTCAAGTAGGCGGCAGGCGGTGGGCCTGCTCGTCCGCCCGTGAACCACGTTCCGTGCGATGAACACCTTTTCTTCGTGGTTCATCGCACGGACCGTGGTTCACGGCCCGCACGAGCGCAGGAGGCGCGGTGCCGGTCGGGCACCGCGCCTCCGTCGTCCGCGCGCTCGTCTCGTCGTCGAGAGGTGCACGTGGTTTTCCCCGGGAGGGCGACGTACCCTGGTCGGGTGCCTGAGTCCCTTGCCGGAGCCATCGTCTTCTCCCTGACGCCCACCATCCTCGTGGGCCTCATCTTCTGGTTCATCGTCAGGGCACTGCTGCGCTCCGACCGCACCGAGCGGGCCGCCTACGCCAAGGTCGAAGCCGAAGAGCGTGCCAGGGCCGAAGCCGAGGAGCGCGCGGAGTCGCGCGACCTGGCCGACCGCGCCGGCGTCGCCGCTCGGGCCGACCGAGCCGACCGCACCGGTCGCAGCGCGGTCTGACCCCGCTCCGTTCCACGACCGGGGCCCGTCGTCGACGGGGGTGTCCTCGGGTCACGGCACCGCGCCTCCTGGGCTCGCGGTGCCGTTCGTCGTACCCCGACAGATCTGCGGCCGAGTTTCCGGTGAGCAACCTGGGAATGTGTACCCCCGCCGTGCTAGCACCCACCTATACCCGTTCCGGGCTGCTGTCAAACGTCGTTCGTCTTCGTACCCCGTGGGCGTCGAAACTCTGGACGTGCGCTCCGAGAACCGTCGCGAGGGCCTCCGCCGGCTTTGGGCGGCCCGGTGCCGCACGCCAGACTTTGAGTACGCCGAAGAGCTTCACGAACTAATCGACGCGACACCAGGTCAGTACTCGAGCAGGGAGAGAACGATGACGACCACTTCCGTCACCACGCGCAACACCACCACAGCGACCGACGACACCGAGGTCGAGGTCCTGTCGCAGGTCCGAGGGGCCTCCACCGACCAGGTCGGCGACTACCTCCGCCACATCGGTCGCATGCCGCTGCTGGACGCAGCCGAAGAGACCGAGATCGCCCGCCGCATCGAGGTCGGCCTGTTCGCCGGCGAGAAGCTCAAAGAGCTGCAGGCGGCCGACGCGGTCAAGAAGAACCGCACCAAGGCCCACGCCGAGATGCTCCGCGACCTCCGCTGGCTGCAGCACGACGGCGAGCGTGCGAAGGACCGCATGATCACCGCGAACCTCCGCCTCGTCGTCAGCATCGCCAAGCGCTACACGCAGCGCGGCCTGCCCTTCATGGACGTCATCCAGGAGGGCAACCTCGGCCTCGTCCGTGCCGTCGAGAAGTTCGACTACACGCAGGGCTACAAGTTCTCGACCTACGCCACCTGGTGGATCCGTCAGGCCATCGCCCGCGGCCTGGCCGACAAGGCCCGTGCCATCCGCATCCCGGTGCACACGGTCGAGCGCATCAACCGCATCTCGCGGGCCGAGCGCGACCTGACCGTCGACCTGGGCCGTGCGCCCACCGTCGACGAGGTCGCCGAAGAGGTCGCCATGGAGGTCGCCGACCTCATCGAGCTCAAGTCGCGGTCGCACGAGCCGGTGTCCATCCACACCGTCGTCGGCGACGCCGAAGACAGCGAGCTGGGCGACTTCATCGAGGACGAAGAGACCCCGTCGCCCACGCAGGCCACCGAGAGCTCGTTGCTCAACCGCGACATGCACGCCCTCGTGGCGACGTTGCCCGAGGACGAGGCGCGCGTCATCCGCATGCGCTTCGGCCTCGACGACGACCAGCCGATGACCCTCGACGAGATCTCGAAGCGCGTCCACTCGTCGCGCCAGGCGGTCTCGCGGGTCGAGAGCCGTGCCCGCCTCCGCATGTTCGCGAAGGCCGTCAGCCAGGACCTGCAGCTCTACCTGCAGTAGGTCGCACGTCGCACCACGCGAGGGCCGTCGCCCCGGGTCATCCCGGGCGGCGGCCCTTCGTCGTGCCCGGGCCCGGGTCCGTCGTGTCTCGCGCCGCGGGGTCGAGTGGTCCCGAATCGTCCTTCCCCGCGTCACGAAGGACGATTCGGGACCACTCGACCGCTCGATGGGACGCGGACGACTCGTCCCCATCGCGCGACGGGGCGCGGTCGTGCACAGGTGACGTCGCGAGAGGTGGCGCGGGTCGGGTTCGGCGGACAGGGTCGCGTCATGCCCCGCATCGCCATCCCCCGAGAACTCGAGCAGCCCTTCTCCGTCGCGCAGGGCAAGGCCGCGGGTCTCGGTGCCGAAAGGATGCGGGGGCCGGACCTCGCGCGACCACACCACGGGGTGAGGGTCGCCGCGGGAGACCGGATCGAGACCGTCGCCGACAGGGCCCGCCACTTGGTGCCGGTCATGATGGACGGGTGGTACTTCTCCCACGTCACGGCCCTGGCGCTCTGGGGGTTGCCCGTCCCCGCCAGGGTGGAACGCGGACAGGAACCGCTGCACGTGAGCAGTTCGACGGGACGCAGCGTCCGCCGCAACGGCGTCGTGGGACATCGCGCCGCTCCCGAGCCGTCGGGACTCGTGGACGGGCTCCCGGTTGCCGAGCCGATCTCGGCGTGGGTGCGCTCAGGGCAGCTGCTGTCACTCGACGAACTCGTCCGGATCGGTGACGCTCTCGCCGGATCGTGGTCGACCCTGCCCGAGGCGCGGCGCCGGCGACTCGACGAGCTGGACCGGGCGATCCTCGAGGTCGGACGAGCTCGGGGCATCGCGAGCGTGCGAGAAGCTCGAGCACTGGTGCGGCCAGGGGTCGAGTCGCCGAAGGAGACCGAACTCCGCCTGCTCCTGACCCGGGCGGGACTCCCCGAACCCGAGATCAACGTCCGCACGTACGACCAGGACGGGCGATACCTCGGCAAGCCCGACCTCCGGTACGCGTGGTGCAAGCTCGCCGTCGAGTACGAGGGCGACGAGCACCGTCGTGACCCAGGACGCTTCCGGCGGGACATCCGGCGTCGTGAGAGGTTCGCCGATGCCGGTTGGCGCACGGTCCGGTGCACGGACGACGACCTGCACGGGCGCCGGGCGGACGAAGTCGTCGCCCGCGTCCGACGCTTGCTGTCGTGAGGCGCGTCGCGCCCAGCGCCCGCGCGTCCCGCACGGTGACGATCGAGTGGTCTCGAATCGTCCTTCATGCGCGGACGAGCAACGATTCGGGACCACTCGACCGGCGGCCGACGGGAGAACGACCATCGACAGAGGAGGCGCGGGGCGGTACCGTGGGCGGACCAGGGCCACGAGGTGGCCGGGCCACGAGACGTTCGTGGGCGAGAGAGACACGTCGCCACGAGACGCTCCACGAGAGGGGTGATGAGCATGACTGCCGTCAACGCACACTACGCGTACCCCACTCACCCCGAGACCCTCCCCCCGTAGCGACAGCCGCGCGACGCCCGTCGCGCCCGCCGGGCCGGTCTCACGCCTCCCCTGGAGCACAGCTTGACCTCCTCCGACGATCCCGTCGTACCCACCTTCTCCACCGTCGACCCGGACCCCGACGCCGACCAGCGCTGGTCCACCTGGCCGGCCGCCACCCCCACCGAACGCGGGCCCCGGCCCTGGCCCGCCTGGGTCGTCACCTCCGCCGCCGCGATCGACACCGAGCTCGGCGTCGTCAAGAGCGGCAAGGAGGCCGACGTCCACCTGATCGACCGAGCCGTGCCGGTGGACGTCGTGCTGGGCGCCGGTGACGGAGCCCGCGCCTCCTCGTTGGCCGCGAAGCGGTATCGCAGGCCCGAGCAGAGCGACTTCCACCGCTCGTCCGAGTACCGCGAGGGCCGTCGCGTGCGCAACACCCGCGACGGCCGGGCCATGGCGCGCGGCTCGGCGCACGGACGCCGCGTGCAGGCCGGGCTCTGGGCCGCGGCCGAGTTCGACGCGCTCTGCCGCATGCACTCGCTCGGCGTCGCGGTGCCCTACCCGGTGCAGATCAGCGGCACCGAGATCCTGATGGAGTTCATCGGCCACGGGGCCGAGGCCGCCCCACGCCTCGCCCAGGTCAAGGACGACGGTGCCGCGCTGTGGCCGTTGTTCGAGCAGGTGCGCGAGATCGTCATCGGCTTCGCTCGGGCCGGCTTCGCGCACGGCGCCCTCTCGCCGTACAACCTGCTCGTCCACGACGGGCGCGTGGTCGCCATCGACGTGCCGCAGCTGGTGGACGGCGCGAGCAACCCGACCGGAGTCGACCTGCTCGAACGCGACTGCCGCAACGTCTGCGCCTGGTTCGCCCGGCGCGGGTTCGTGCGCGACCCCGAGCAGGTCTTCGCCGAGGCACTCGGAGAGGTGTACTAGCCGGAGGCGGCCCGGGGCCGGGGCCGGGCCCGGGCTGCGGGACGGCGGCGGACTGCCGGGGGCGCGGGGCGCGACCACCGCGCCCCGCGCCTCCTGCGGGCGGTCGCGTCCGAGCACCGGGCGTCGCACCGGGCGTCGCACCGGGCGTCACGCACGGCGGCCGCGGTCGAGTGGTCCCGAATCGTCCTTCACCGCCGGGCGAACGACGATTCGGGACCACTCGACCGGAGACCGGGACCCGTCGTGTCGTCAGTGCACGGGGCTGATGCCGGTGACGGCGGTGTCGTCGTCGTGGGCGACACCGGCGATGCCGCCGGCGCGTTCGGCGCGCTCGCGGAAGCGGGCCCGGACGTCGGTCGGGACGAGCTCGAGCAGTTGGTCTTCGCGCAGCGGCAGGTCGAGCAGGCTGAGCTTGAGGCGGCCCTTGCGGCCGTGCCGGTCGGCGTCGAGGCGGATCACCTGGCCTGCGTCACGCCGGAGCACGAGTCTGATGACGCAGCCCTCGCTGACGTCGGCGACCACGCGGCCGTCGACCTCGAGCGCCGCCGAGTGCGTGCCGTCGCCGATCTCGAACCGCAGTTGCTCGCGCGGGCCGAGGACGACCGAGCGGTCGATGCCCGACATCGGCGCCACCGGGGTGACCACGACGGCGGCGATCGCGGGCGACAGGATCGGCCCGCCCGCGGCGTAGTTGTAGGCGGTCGAGCCGGCCGGCGTCGCCGCGACGATGGCGTCGGCCTTGTAGTAGCCGTAGGGCGTCTCGTCGAGCACGAGGTCGGCCGAGACGACGCCCTCGCCCGGGCGGCGGGCCACCGAGGCGTCGTTGAAGGCCAGGTAGGTGTTCTCGAAGCCGGTCGTCGAGTGCGTGACCTCGAGGGCGTGGTGCGGTTCGAGCGAGAACTGCTTCTGGCCGACGCGGTCGAGCGCCTCGGGCAGTTCGTGCGGCTCGACCTCGACGAGGAAGCCCACGTTGCCGTAGTTGACGCCGAGCACGGGCACGGGCCGTTCGGCGACGAGCCGCATGGCGCCGAGCATCGTGCCGTCGCCGCCGAGGGCCACCACGACGGTGACGCGCTCGCGGAAGGTGCGCTCGTCGACCAGCTCGACGCCGTCGCCGACCCGGGCCGCGTCGGAGGTCATGGCGACGAGGTGCGCCTGTGAGCGGGTCGTCCAGCCGCGGATGATCTCGACGCTGTCGAGCACCGACTTCGTGGGGTGCGGAACGAGGCCGACCGTGAACTTGCCCATGGACGCGAGGCTAACCGGTACCCCTGTCAGCCCGCCTGCGCACTGCTCTATGCCCCCAGCGAACAGGGGCAGATTAAGCCCCGAGGCCTGGTTACTCTCTCTGTAAACCGGTGCCGAACCCTGCGGGCGCCAGATGCACATTCGGTGGCGACAACCACCCCGCCACCTAGGGAGCAAAGAAGATGTTCGAGAGATTCACCGACCGTGCCCGTCGCGTCGTCGTCCTCGCCCAAGAAGAGGCGAAGATGCTGAACCACAACTACATCGGCACCGAGCACATCCTGCTCGGTCTGATCCACGAGGGCGAAGGCGTCGCCGCCAAGGCCCTCGAGTCGCTGGGCATCTCGCTCGACGCCGTGCGCGAGCAGGTGCAAGACATCATCGGCCAGGGCCAGCAGCAGCCGACCGGCCACATCCCCTTCACGCCCCGGGCGAAGAAGGTCCTCGAGCTGAGCCTGCGCGAGGCCCTGCAGCTCGGCCACAACTACATCGGCACCGAGCACATCCTGCTCGGCCTCATCCGCGAGGGTGAAGGAGTCGCCGCCCAGGTGCTCGTGAAGCTCGGCGCCGACCTCAACCGGGTCCGCCAGCAGGTCATCCAGCTCCTCTCCGGCTACCAGGGGAAAGAGGCGGTGGCCGTGGGCGGCGAACAGACCCAGGGCGCGCAGGGCGGCAGCCAGGTGCTCGACCAGTTCGGTCGCAACCTGACGCAGGCCGCGCGCGACAACAAGCTCGACCCGGTCATCGGGCGCGAGAAAGAGATGGAGCGGGTCATGCAGATCCTCTCCCGACGCTCGAAGAACAACCCCGTGCTGATCGGTGAGCCCGGCGTCGGCAAGACCGCCGTCGTCGAGGGCCTGGCCCAGGCGATCGTCAAGGGCGAGGTCCCCGAGACGCTGAAGGACAAGCAGCTCTACTCGCTCGACCTCGGCTCGCTCATCGCCGGCAGCCGCTACCGCGGTGACTTCGAAGAGCGCTTGAAGAAGGTCACCAAAGAGATCCGCACGCGCGGCGACATCATCGTCTTCATCGACGAGATCCACACCCTGGTGGGTGCGGGTGCCGCCGAGGGTGCCATCGACGCCGCGTCGATCCTCAAGCCGCTGCTCGCCCGTGGTGAGCTGCAGACGATCGGTGCGACCACGCTCGACGAGTACCGCAAGCACTTCGAGAAGGACGCCGCCCTCGAGCGCCGCTTCCAGCCCGTCCAGGTCAACGAGCCCTCGCTGCCGCACGCGATCAACATCCTCAAGGGGCTGCGCGACAAGTACGAGGCCTTCCACAAGGTGTCCATCACCGACGGCGCCATCGTCGCGGCGGCGAACCTCGCCGACCGTTACGTCAGCGACCGCTTCCTGCCCGACAAGGCCATCGACCTGATCGACGAGGCCGGCGCCCGCCTGCGTCTGTCGATCCTGTCCGCGCCGCCCGAGCTGCGCGAGTTCGACGAACGCATCGCCGGCGTCCGCGGCCAGAAAGAGGGCGCGATCGAAGACCAGGACTTCGAGAAGGCCGCCTCGCTGCGCGACGAAGAGAAGAAGCTGCTCGGTGAGCGCCTCCGTCTCGAGAAGACGTGGCGTTCGGGCGAGGCCGGAGCCGGCGGAACCGTCGACGAGGGCATCATCGCCGAGGTGCTGGCCCAGGCCACGGGCATCCCGGTCTTCAAGCTCACCGAAGAAGAGACCTCGCGTCTCGTCTTCATGGAGAAGGCGCTGCACCAGCGCGTCATCGGTCAGGAGCAGGCCATCGCGGCCCTCTCGAAGACCATCCGCCGCACGCGTGCCGGCCTGAAGGACCCCAAGCGTCCCTCCGGTTCGTTCATCTTCGCCGGGCCCACCGGTGTCGGCAAGACCGAGCTGGCCAAGGCGCTCGCCGAGTTCCTGTTCGACGACGAGGGCGCGCTGATCTCGCTCGACATGTCCGAGTACGGTGAGAAGCACACCGTCTCGCGCCTGTTCGGTGCCCCTCCCGGGTTCGTCGGCTTCGAAGAGGGCGGGCAGCTGACCGAGAAGGTCCGCCGCAAGCCGTTCTCCGTGGTGCTGTTCGACGAGATCGAGAAGGCCCACCCCGACATCTTCAACTCGCTGTTGCAGGTGCTCGAAGAGGGTCGTCTCACCGACGGTCAGGGTCGTGTCGTCGACTTCAAGAACACGGTCATCATCATGACGACCAACCTCGGCACGAAAGACATCACGGGCGGCCCCGTCGGCTTCCAGATCGAGGGCGACACGGCGACCTCCTACGAGCGCATGCGGTCGAAGGTCACCGAAGAGCTCAAGAAGCACTTCAAGCCCGAGTTCCTGAACCGCGTCGACGAGACCATCGTCTTCCCGCAGCTCAACCAAGAAGAGCTGCTGCAGATCGTCGACCTGTTCATCAAGCGCCTGTCCGACCGTCTGCTCGACCGCGACATGACGGCCGTCCTCTCGCAGTCCGCGAAAGAGAGGCTCATCGAGATCGGGTTCGACCCGTCGCTCGGTGCGCGGCCGCTGCGTCGTGCGATCCAGCACGAGGTCGAAGACCGCCTCTCCGAGCGCATCCTGCAGGGTGAGCTCAACGCGGGCGACCACGTCCAGGTCGACTTCGTCGACGGAGAGTTCACCTTCGCCACCTCGCGTCAGCCGGGTCGCGAAGAGGTCCTCGTGGGCGACGCCCCCGAGATCGAGAGCTAGGCACGACACCAGCACGACAGCAACACCGAAGGAGGCGCGGGTCGCCTTCGACGCCCGGGGCGGTCTTCCACGACGGAGGCCGCCCTTCGGCGTACCCGGGGCCGGGTCGCGAACGCGTCGCTAGGCTGGGCGGCGGCCCGCGCCTCCTCGGGTCGTGGTCTTCGAAGGAGCTCCATGTCAGACGCGGCAGACGCGCCCACCGGTGCCGAACGGGTCGGCGACGCCGACCGGCTCGGCGGGGCCGACCGGCACGGCATCACGGTGCGGAACGCGGTCGTCAGCGACGTGCCGCACATTCAGCGGTTGTGCGAGCCGTTCGTGCAGAAGCGCATCCTGCTCGGCAAGGACCTCGTGACGCTGTACGGCGACGTCCAGGAGTTCCAGATCGCGGTCGGGCCCAACGGGGTGCCGATCGGCTGCGGCGCGCTGCACGTCATGTGGGACGACCTGGCCGAGGTGCGCACGCTCGCGCTCGACGCCGCGTGGATACGCAAGGGGGTCGGCCACCGCCTCCTCGAGTCGCTCGAAGGGGCGGCCCGGAAGCTCGAGATCGGTCGGCTGTTCTGCCTGACGTTCGAGGTCGACTTCTTCGAGAAGCACGGGTACCTCAACGTGGGCGACGAAGGGCTCGTGCCGCCGGACGTCTACGGCGAGCTCGTGCGCTCGACCGACGAGGGTGTGGCGGAGTTCCTCGACCTGGCTCGGGTGAAGCCGAACACGTTGGGCAACTCGCGGATGCTCAAGGCGCTGCCCGCGCTGTAGTCCTTCGCGCACGAACTCACGTTCGCTGCGTCGCTCGAGTGGTCGCGAATCGTCCCTCGCCCCGCTGGGAAGGACGATTCGGGACCACTCGACCTGCGCCTCCTGGGGTCTGGGGGTCTGGTGCTAGCCGAGGGCCTTGAGGAGGTCCTCGGGGTTGGCGGCCATGGTGTGCGGGCCGGCGATGTCGAAGAAGACCTGCTCGATGACGTCGAGGTGGGCCTCGAGGAAGGCACGCAGCGAGAGCGCGTCGTAGAGCATGACCTGGCGGTTCGGGTCGTCGGGGACCATCGCGGCGTAGGTGTCGTCCGACGAGAAGAGCAACAGGATGCGCTTGTCGGTGTTCTCGCGGCCGAAGACGCGGACCTGGTCGCCTTCGTCGGGGAGGGCTCCGTCGTCGGGGCCGCCGGTGGAGGGTGCGGTGCCGGCGGCGGCGGTGTCGCTCGGCAGCACGAGCTTCGGGACCACGACCACGTCGTGACGCAGGGCGAAGGCGACGGCGGCGGCGTCCTGGGCAGCGAGGGCCAGCTCGAGCGACTCGGAGCGGAAGGTGCCGTTGCGGTCGGCCGGGTCGACGGGCTCGGAGGGCGTGGGGGCAGCAGGGGTGGCGTTCACAGGGTGAGTCACTGTCAGTTCAGGATCATCTGGGCGGTGTCGGCGGAGGTGATGTCGCCGACCGAGACGGCGAGGCGGTAGGTCGCGCCGCCGGCGGTGACGGGTTCGCGCGAGGTCGACTCGCAGGTGTCGGCGGACGAGCGCGTGCGGTCCCAGGCGATGGGGGGAGTGCTGAGGGTCTGGCCGGCGGTGAGCGTGACGACCTGGTTGGTGCCGTTGACCTGGCAGTCCTTCGACGACCAGTACTGCTCTTCGCCGCTCGTGATGACGAGCGTCTGCTGCGCGGAGCCGAGGTCGATCGAGCAGTCGGCGCGACCCGAGTTGGTGATCGACATCGAGATCTGCGGCAGTTCGGTCGCGGCGTAGCTCGTCTTGTCGGTGACGGGTTTGAGCTCGATGTCGCGGGTCGAGCAGGCGGGGGCGTCGGAGGCGCCCTCGGTCGAGGTGTCGGCCGGGTCGGCGGTGGCGTCGGCCGCGGGGGCGGTCTCGGTGGCGGCCGGCTCGGTGGGGGCGGCATCGGCCGGGGGTGCGGAGGTCGTCGCGGCGGCACCGGGTTCTGCCGAGCCGGACCCGGGGCGGACGACGATCAACACGATGATGACCACGACCGCGATCAGACCGAGCGCGAGCACCGCACGACGACGCCAGTAGACCGAGGGCGGTTGCGGCCCGACCGGGTTCTTGAACGTCGACATGGGCACAGGTTAAGGGCCGGTCAGGGGGTTGGCGGGGACCAGCGCGGCGTGTGGGCTGAGAATCCGCGTGGAGCGGGGTGCATGCGCCTGGTGCCGGCGGTGGCGGGACGTACCCCGGTGCGGGTGATGTCGCGCGGAGAGGGGGGCTCGGGTGGTCGCGAGGTGGAGGCCGAGTGGGCAGAAGATGCTCGTCGCGCGCGGGGGAGGAGCATCTTCTGCCCCCTCGGGCCCTGGTCTCGCGCGGGCCGGGCCGGTGTGTGCGGGTCTGGTTCCGGAGGCGCGGGTCGAGTGGTCGCAGATCGTCCTCCGGGTGGGTCGGAAGGACGGTTCGGGACCACTCGACGGGTGGGCGTTGGTGCTCGTGAGTGGGGGCGGGTGTGCGGGTGCGACCGTCGAGTGGGCAGAAGGTGCTCGTCGCGTGCGAGGGAGCCGCATCTTCTGCCCACTCGCGCCCGGTGTCGGACGTGCGGAACCGTGCGCTCGGCCCCAGCCTCGACCCCGGCTCAGGAGGCGCGGGTCGGGTCGGTTTAGAAGGCCCGGTCGAGCTCGCGGTCGCGTTCGGAGCCCGCGGCGCTGAACGCCCGCCGGAGCGCTTCGCGCAGGTTGCCCGCTTCGGCGTCGACGAGCTGGGTGAAGCCGAGGCGTCGAGCTTCGGAGGCGCGTTGTTTGGGGGAGGAGACGGGGCGGATCTCGCCGGCGAGGCTGATCTCGCCGACGGCGGCCATGGTCTGGGGGAAGGGTCTCTCGCGGCTGGCGCTGGCGAGGGCGAGGGCGATGGCGAGGTCGGCGCCGGGTTCGGTGATCTTGATGCCGCCGACTGTGCTGACGTAGACGTCGGCGTCGCCGAGGCGGATGCCGGCGCGGCGTTCGAGTACGGCGAGCAGCATGGCGACGCGGGAGGAGTCGACGCCGTTGACGACGCGGCGGGGTTGGGGTGTCGAGCTGGCGACGATGAGCGCCTGGACCTCGACGGGCAGGGCGCGGCGGCCTTCCATGGCGACGGTGATGCAGGTGCCGCTGACGGGGGTGCCGTTGCGGGACATGAAGAGGCCGCTGGGGTCGGCGACCTCGGCGATGCCGTCGCCGGTCATCTCGAAGCAGCCGACCTCGTCGGTGGGGCCGAAGCGGTTCTTGTGGGCGCGGATGAAGCGGAGGGCTGTCTGCCGGTCGCCTTCGAACTGGCAGACGACGTCGACGAGGTGTTCGAGGAGGCGGGGGCCGGCGATGGTGCCGTCTTTGGTGACGTGGCCGACGAGCAGGACGGGCAGGTTGCGGTCTTTGCTGACGCGGATGAGGGTCGAGGCGACTTCGCGCACCTGGGAGGTGCCGCCGGCGATGCCGTCGATGGTCGAGGACGAGACGGTCTGCACCGAGTCGACGATGACGAGTTGGGGGTCCACCTGGTCGATCTGGCCGAGGATGACCGAGAGGTCGACCTCGGCGGCGAGGAAGAGGTTGTCGTGCATGGCGCCGGTGCGTTGGGCGCGGAGGCGGACCTGTGAGGCGCTCTCTTCGGCGGTGACGTAGAGGACGCGGGCGCCGGTGGCGGCGGCACGGGAGGCGACTTCGAGCAGCAGGGTGGACTTGCCGACGCCCGGTTCGCCGCTGAGCAGGATGGCGGCGCCGGGGACGATGCCGCCGCCGAGGACACGGTCGAACTCGGCGATGCCGCTGGGCCAGTAGGCGACGCTGTTGGCCTCGACCTGGGTGATGGGTCGGGCGACGCGGTCACCTTCGACGCGGACCGAGGCGGTGCCGCGGGCGCTGACGAGGGCCGAGGTGACGTCGACGACGGTGCCCCATTTCTGGCACTCACCGCAGCGGCCGGCCCACTTGAGCGACGTCCACCCGCACTCGGTGCAGCGGAACGGGGGAGTGGTGGGGCGAGCCATGCGGTCAGCCTAGGAGGCGCCACCGACATCGAAGGAGGCGCTCGCGACTCGAGACCTACTGGCAGTCGTCATCCGCTCCCACACTCACGAACCAGGTGTCGGCGGATGCCATGACGAGGCCGCCCCGGGGTGTCGGATCGTCAGCTGTCGCGCGGGGCAGCAAGTGGACGGCAGCCCCCTGTGTGCCGAGGAGCCAGTACGGCGCAGCGGGTTCGTCGACCACCGTCGCGCAGACCGGCGCCTCGACAGCCAGCAGCAGGCCGTTGCCGCTTTCGCCGCGTGCAAGTGCCCGGCCGCCTTCCCACGCCACGGTTCCGAAGGTCACAGCCGCGCCCAGTGCCAGGGCGCCGACGAGCAGGGGGAGGGCGAGCAAGACGGAAGCCCGCGCATAGATCCACTTCACCGCCGCTGGTAGGGCTGCGAGTACGAAGAGGCACACGACCAGCGGCAGTCCCGAGACGATCACGACGCCCACGGGAATCGACCCGACGAGGATGAGGTCGCCGGCACCCCACAGGAACAGCGTCGTGGGGACGTTCAGCATGATCAACAGCCCGACGACGCCGAAACTCGTGACCAGCACGAGCCAGGGCACGCGTCGCACGCGGAGTCTGCGCGCCCGCCTGACGGCCTGGACCACGACGGTCCCGAAGATGCATGCTGCGATCGAGACAGCGATGCCGATCCCCACGAGTGGAGAAGGCGCGGCCAGGAAGACCCGGATGGTCGTGATGGCCACGAAGATGATGGGGGCCATGGCGCTCACGAACGTCACGAGTGTCGTCCACGACCGGAGGGCTAGCCGTTTCTGGCCGTCGAGGAATCGACCCGCGGACCAGTAGATCCCCCCGCCCGCCCCGACGACGATGAGAGCGACGGCGAACGCGATGAGGGAAGAGGTCTCTAGGTCGAACGACTGGAACGGTGGTTGAGGCAGAACGAGGGCCAGGACGGCCGACGCGATCAGGACGATGAATGCGACCAGGGTCTGCGCCTCGTGCCGACCCGGCGGGTGGCTCGGCGGGATGCCGTCGCGCTCGTCAAGGAGGCGTGCGTGCAGGTCGTTGGGGCCGAAGTCGGCCTCCACATCGTCCGAGTCCACGTCGAGAGCAGACCAGGCTTCTTCCGCTCGCAGTCGATCGCCGACCGTGACGTGTTCTGCCTGCAACTCGAGCAGGTCTTTGCTGCGGCGTGCTCCCGAGCGTCGGACGAGGCCCCATCGGGGCGGTCGATCCCGTTCGGGCTGGACGCGGTGCAGCTCGAAGGACTCCACGGCGATGCCCAGGGTCCCCATCATGAACGTGACGTCGTCCTGGAGTGGCTGCAGGGTCGTCAAGGTGAAGTGCCGCTCGACCACGCGCGTGACGACGATGGTGGAGATCGTGCGGGGATGCATCGTCTCGGGCTCGAGGAGCGACACGTGGTGACGTGTCTCATGGCTGACGACCTGCCAGCCCGCCTTCACGAGTTCTTCGACGGCCAGATCGTGCAGACCCCGCGATGAGAGCACGAGCGTGCCCTGGAGGACGAACCTCGTCGACCAAGCGATGCCCAGTCGCCACTCAGCGCGTTCGAGCCAGCGGATGGCTGCATCGGTGGACCGCCCGGTGTCTTGGGCTGCTGGCTGGCTCGATGCACTCACATTCTGACGCTAGCTGGTGACGCCGACACCCCCTGGCTCGGCGGGCCCGGCACTGGGTTGGGGCCGGGCGGCTGGTGCGGAATCCGCGGCTGCCGCGGCGGTGTGCGCCGCGACGGCTTCGGCCTCGCGGGCTTCGTGGGTGGTGGCGGCCTCGTCGGCGGCGATGCGGGCGAGGCGGGCGGTGATGGCGGGTTCGAAGGCCGAGGCCCAGACGCGGTAGCCGCGGTCGTTGGGGTGGAAGAGGTCTCCGGCCGAGTTGCGGTAGGTGCGGAAGAAGCCCTGGCGGCGGGTGGTCTCGTAGAGCGGGGCGACGGTGAGGCCGAACTCGCCGGCGATGCGGTGGACGATGGCGTTGGCCTCGACGAGCTTCTTCTCGCGGTCGGGAATCCACATGGCGGGCAGGTCGCCGACGATGGCGTGTGAGGGCAGGGCGCCGTAGATGACGCGGAGGTTCTTCTCGAACGACTCGGGGTTGAACTGGATGATGTCGTTGGCGCCGATGGCCACGGTGACGACGTCGGGTTCGTACTTCTCGAACTTGGGCAGCTGGTCTTTGCGGCAGAGCCAGGTGGTCGAGCCGCTGACGCTGAGGTTGACGACGCGCAGCGAGGTGTGGCTCTGGCGGCGCATGTATGCCGAGAGGCGGCCGACGTAGCTGCGGGCCGGGCTCGAGGCGCCGATGCCCTGGGCGGCGGAGTCGCCCATCGCGACGTAGAGCAGCTTGCCCTTGCGGTCGAAGCGGTCGCGCCACCAGGCGGAGTGGACGGGCAGCAGGGCGTTCAGCTCGGACGCGGCCGCGTTGCGGCGCTGCATGAAGCGGCTGACGCCGGCGCCGGCGGCGGCCGTGGTGGCGAGGGTGACGCCGACGCCCGAGAGGAAGGCGGTGACGGTGTGGCGGGAGGGCATGGGCCGAGGCTACGCCGGGCTCCGATGCCCGTGCCGGTCGTCTGTGCACCCTGTGCACGACCCCGAGGAGGCGCGGTCCGGTGGACGAGCAATCCCCCGGTTTCGTCCCTGCCGCCGGATGTACTAAACTCGTCCTCGGTACCGTGTCCGAGCGGCCGAAGGATCATGTCTCGAAAACATGTGTGGGGGTTAACTCCACCGTGGGTTCAAATCCCACCGGTACCGCCAGAAGGGTTGTTTGCGCATCATCCGAAATTCGTTTGCGGAACTCAGCCCGAGAAGAAAGCCCCCGAGTAGCTCGGGGGCTTTCTTCCGTTTCTGGGCCAAGAAGCGCTTCCCGGCGAGGGGTTCGGGACCTCTTGGCCTCTCCCTCTCGGCCACCAGGCGTGCGGGCGGCTTAAACGACGAAGCGACGCGCCCTTCTGGGCGCGCCGGATTGACTCGTGAGCGGTGGGGGATAGCGGAAGGCTCGGGTGTGGTGCCTTGGAACGGGCCTGGGCCTACGTTCGCGGAGGCGGATCGACGGTGGGTCCACTCGTCGGGAACGGGGACAGTTCGGGTCGGACGTAGTCGGCGCGGTAGTTGCTCATGCCCTCGGCATCACGACGGCGGGTGCGCCGTGCAGGCACCGGCGTCAGGCCCTTCGCGACGCGGCGGTCGCGGTCCTTCGGCGCTCGGTGCTTGGCGGCGAGGAAGGTGACGATCTTGCGGATGTTGGCGGCCGTCGCGAGCATGGCGAGAAGGAACTGCTGAGCGGCGAGACCGCGCAGGCGCCGTGCACTGGAGTCGGCGATGCGCTCGGGACCGGTCTTGATGAAGGCGTTGAAGCTCTCGATGCTGTTGCGGTCGCGGCGGTAGGTCTTGGACCACTCCTTGCTGCCATAAGGCAGCATCTGGTTCATCTTCTCGCCGTCCTCCGGGCGCACCGTGATCGAGGTCTGGCAGCAGACCTTATCTGTCTGCTTGGGGACGTTGGCGCGCAGCACCTGCCGGCGTTCCTTGTCCGGCGATGCACGCTTGTCGAGCTTGCGGAGGGGGCACTCGACCGTCGCACTCGGGCCGAGGGCTGGGCAGCGCATCTTCACGTTGCCGTTGGCGTCGGGACCCTCCTTCTTGTGGAGTCGGTATGCGTCACGCTCGTCGATCTGCTGGGACCACTCGACGTTGTCGATCTCCTTGTTGTTGCGCCGCACCGTTGCATCGAGGAGTCGCTTCGGTGTGCCGGGGCAGAACTGACCGCCTTCAACGAGCTTGGCTCCGCCGACCTGGCCCCGCACACCGGTCTGGTTCGCGCGGTTGTAGTCGAAGACGAGGCCGACGCCGAGCTCTCTCATCGGACGGTGGAAGTCCTCCATCGTGAGACCCGCGGAGTACCCGAGGTCGGACGAGAGGCGCGCGATGTCGTACCCGCGTTCCTGGATGTTCTTCACGAGCTCGACGGTGTGGAACCCGATGCCTTTGTTGGGCGTCGTCAGGCTCGCCCCACGGATCAGCTGTGGTGCTTCGGTGGGGTCCCCTGAAGGGTCCTCGTTGACGTCGATGATGAGGTTCGCGGTGTAGGCGAGCAGCCACCGGCTCCGTGCCTGCTTGACGCTCGCCTTGCCGTTCTCCTTGGTGTGCTTGCTGAAGACGCGTTCCTTCTCTCCCTTGTCGATCGGGTACAGGTCAGCTTCGAGTTCCATCGCGTACTTCGGCTGTTCCTTGTCCGTGCCCGCGATGAACATGGGCTGCTCGACGCCGTTCTCCCGCGGCCAACGGTTCTTCTGGCTCGGTGCACGCAGCACTGTCTGGTCGACGGAGAGCGCGAGACGCTGACGTCGCACGGCTCGAGGCAGGTTCTGGGCGGTGGCCTCCAGCAGCGTGTTCGTGAAGGTCATGCTGCGCTCGTGTGCGCGGCGTTCGATGTTCTTGTCCCGGAGCGCGTCCAGGCTGCTCCGCTCGTCCCGGGTGAGCAGGCGGCGGGGCGCCGGCCAGGCGTCCCAGAGGTCGATGATGCGGTGCATGGCCCGCCATGCCAGGAAGTACCAGTCGTTGGGCTTGTCGTTGTCGTACAGGTGAGCGATGCCGAGCTCGCGACGGGCTTCATCGTCGAGACGGTGTTCGAAGACGCGGCCCATCTCGCGCACGAAGATCATGGACTGCTCCGACAGGAGCATCATCACCACGGTCAGGATGGCCAGGTCATCGATCTTCGGTTTGGCACCGCCCGGGGCTTTCTTCTCGCGGTCCTCCGCGCGCCATGTCGCGAGGAGCTCGATGACACCCGATGAACGGAGGAAAGTCATCCACTCACGGGCGTCGGCGCCGCGGAACTTGGTCGTCTTGGTCGATCCGCTGACGATCCGGTCGGCCGTGTAGATGCCGTTGAAGAACTCCTCGTCATGGAAAGAGGGCTTGCCGGTCACTGAGTCGCTCCCGTTGAGCGGAGAAGCGCGTGAAGCTCAACCTCGGGCATGACCTTGGCCAAGGGCGCGTAGCGAAGGAGGGACGAGACGTTCTTGAAGCCGGCCGCGTAGACGATGCTCGCCAGGGGCAGAACGTTGATCTGGTCCACGATCCAGGTGATGCGGAGGCGCCGAATAGCAGGACCGTCGTATCGGGCGCCGTAGTGCATCAGCGCGATCTCCCGCGAGGACTCCTTGCGGTGGGGGATGACCGCGTAGTCATCGTCGCCGAGTCCCTCGAAAGCGATGTCTGCGTACGAATTCCACCCGATTCGGATGGGGATGCTTCGCGGCGCCTTTCCGGTCACACGGACGACCCAGCCAGCCGGAGTGCGCGTCAAGTCCCGGCCACGGACCGCGGCGATCTCGGTCGCACCGAGGCCTGCGCCACCGGCAAGCGCGAGAAGCCCATAAGAATCCCGGCGGGCTCGGTCGGTGGACCTCGACGCGGCCCAGCTCTCGAAGGCGGGAAGCTCGGAATGCGAGAAGGGTCGTATCTCCCGGCTCTGCTTGTTGAGGCGGTGAGGAGACGGCTCGTAACCAAGCGCTTCAGCGAGGTTCAGGAGTCTGGTCTCGGCAAGCTGCTGCGTCTTGGCGCTGGGGTAGGTGCGGGCGAAGCGGTAGATCATGGACGGGTAGAAGAGGTCATCGCGGCGCAGCTCCGCACCGGCTTCGTGGAACGCCCACACGACGTACCGGCTCGCGAAGGTCAGGAGGATCCTCGTGTAGAGCATGTCGTGGGGTTTGGCGTCGAGGACGCACGCGAGCGTGAAGTCCCGAACGGGCAGCCACTTGGTCGGGGCGATACGTCGCGGCTGATAGCGCAAGATCGCCTCCTGTAGCTCCAGCGTGGCGTGGTCATTAGATTGACCAAAGTGTGCTACGGCACGCTCGAGTTGGGAAGAGGGGGAAGTCGGAGGCTGTGTCTCGTCAGGGGTGGTCACGAGAGATGGACATGAGACAAGACAAGGCCATCAAGCGGTCTGGTGCGCTTTCAGCGCACATCTAGACTGCGGAGGTGCCTGATCCACGTTTCGAGCCGCGGTCCTACCTGCGTGAGCCAGGCCGCTTCGGTCGCGACCCCGAAGCTCAGTGGGTCTCGGCGGTGTCGTTCTCGTCAGGCCAGCTCGACCAGTGGGGCGCTGCTCGCATTCAGCATCGCCTGGCGTGCAGCATCCGAGTCGAGATAGCGAGACAATTCCGCTCTGTCGGGACGTACGCGGCTGCCTCTGGGCAGAGTCCTGAGCGGCTGGGGCGTCTGCTTAGGGGTGAGGTCGTGATGCGTCTGGAAGACGTGGCAAATGCCCGTCGCCATTTGGGCGTCTGAGGGAACCTGGCCGACGCGGGAAGTGATCGTCTTGTCCCTATACGGGCGTCATGGCCGCAGCCTCGGCTCGCGCCGGGGTGGTAACCATCAGCGAAGTGAGTACCGCCGGGGGTCGTCGTCCGCTCTGGCGACGTAAGGCAAGAGCCGGTCGAGCGCTTCGGCTGACTGCAAGCCGGCGACCTCCAACAACAGGTCGAGGGGCGTCCCCCGCCGGAGGTGTTCCACGATCCAGGTCGCTCGCATGCGTCGGGACTGCAGCTCGACCGCAGGGCGTGGATTCCGGCTGACGAAGTCCGTGACGAGATTGATGTTCCCGCCTCGCTGCCCGCTCCGGAATGCCCACCGGGAGGCTGCCTTGGACGCCGTTCGGCGCTGCAGGAAGGGGGCCCACTGAGCAAGAACCGGGACGTTTCTCGCCTCGTCACCCGACACGCGCACCGCGACGCCCCGACTATCTGACGTGATGTTCACGAGTTCTAGATCGATGATCTCCCGCCCCGTCAGTCCTGCCCCGAGTCCGAGCGCGAGGAGCGCGCCGGCGCTGGTCGTCCGTTCCTCGTCGTGCTGGCTACTGGCCCACGACAACAACGACGCCACCTCGCTCGGGGTGTACGGACGTGACGCCTCAGCCTTGCCCAGGGCCCGGAATGTACCCGCAGCTTCGTCGCCCAGGAGCGCCTCCGACGTGCGTCTCAACCGAGCGCGCAGGGTGTTCTTTCCTGCCCTGCTGTACTGCCCGAGGTGATGCTGCACGAAGCGGTTGATGAACCTCGGGTCGAAGACGTTGTCATCTTCGAGGGGAACGTTAGCTACCGCCCAGGCGAACAGGGCGAGACGGGAAACGGCCGGGTAGAGCTCCTTCTCGGAGTACGGCGTTCTGGGGGCCGTGTCGCGGACGACGCGCCGCACGTAAGGGCGGATGGCGGCCCACTGATCAGCAGGCATCTTCGGCGTGTAGTCGTAATGAGCCGCAGCCAGCACCTCGGGCTCCCTCTCGGCCATGCGCTTCATTACCTCGAGCTGCCGTTCGCGGCGTTCGTCAGCTTCATCGCTCACCGGCGCTCATCTCCAAGCTCGAAAGTGGTCATTACAATGACCAATTTGTGATACGTTCGACGGGGCGGCCGTGCGCGCGAGCTGGCGCGCCTAGCCTTGCGGCATGGGTAGAACAGCGCGTGCGAAACCAGCCGCGCTGGCCCCGTCCCCGTGGCCAGACGTTCGCTCGGACGACCCGATCGGGGAAGTGGCTCGCAGATTCGCGCAGAACCTTCGTCAGGCCGTCGGCAGTCGCAGCATCCGGTCGGTAGCCGAAGCTTCAGGTGTCACCCATACGACTCTGCTCAGCGTCCTGGCGGGCCAGGTGTGGCCGGACCTCGAAACGATCGCGAAGCTCGAGCGGGGGCTCGGCGTTTCCCTTTGGCCGCGCCACAGCTGATCGTTCCAACGTGACGGTCTTGGTCATGTCGATTCATCAGGCCTTTGCCCGCCCCCGGGGTCTGTCTGCGGCGAGGGTCTGTCGGGAATGTCCACCATGGTCACCTCGTCGGCCCTGGGGATTGGTGCGAACCGTTGCTGGTTGGCAGTGGGAAGTTCGTCGAGCCAGACTGCTCCTCGCTCTACCAGCCGGGCTCGAAGTGACGTTCCGGTGATGTTCTCTGCGGCGTCAGTGACCGGAGTTGCCTCGAGTTGGAACTCACCGAGCCTGAGGCATAGCTCGAGATAGGTCAGATAGGTCTGTCGCACATGGGCCAAGAGCTCGTCGGGGGCATCTTCGGTACTCGTCTCGCGGAGCACATCTGACGTCGGCGCCCAGCTGATCGACGCCTCGTGCTCATCTATGGCTGCTGTGAGGCCCGAGAGTGGGCCGGCAGGGTGAGCTCTCCATGTGACGCTGCTGCTTGGTTGGGCTATGAGCGAGTCGCTCAGGTCCAGGAAAAGCCCTTGAATCGTGATGATGCCGAAGGCCTTGCGCTGCCCCGAGGTCGGCTTCGCTTGTTTGCTTGCATCCATGGTCATTACTATTACCACCATCCATGCGGAGGGTCCAGGATCACAAGAAGTTAGAAGGTGGCGGAGTGGCCGAGGGCGAGCAGACTGCAGGGCAATACACGATTGTCGGATTAGGCGCGAGCCCGCCGAGCGTGGTCGTCTGGAGAGCGGATGTCTCGCGCGTGGCTCAAGATTGGCGACTTGCCGGAGTCGATCTGGGAATGAGGGATGGGAGGCCTTTCGGGTCTCTCCACTTCGAGGAGGTCAACGGATCGCGCCGCGCTCGGGTCGCTGTCCGGTGGGACCACGTGTACGACCAGTTGCAGTGCTTCGTCACGGATCGGAGCTTTGCGGCGGAGGGGGAGCGCCTCGAGCGAGATGCTCGGCACCGTGTCGGCACGCTGATGGCCGCGTACGCGCAGATCGGGCTTGCAATCACCGCTGGAGCTGTCGCAGAAGGCTCATTGAGGGCCGCTTCGAACCTCGTGCCGATTGGTCCGAGGCATCCCGGTTGATTGCCACTCGGGGTGGCGCGGTTAGCCCAGAACCTTTCGAAGAGCATCGGCCCAAGGTGGTCACTCCTCGTAGTCGACCGCGCCTTCGATGACGAGAAACAGCATGAATAGCTGATCTGCGAGCACTGCCAGGTCGTAAGCGACGTCTTCCACCTGTGCCACGGTGAATGTGCGATCCACGGTCCCCTTGGCCTTGACCCGGCTCGCCGAAGCTGGTCCTTTTCCCGGTGTTGTCCACGCGCCGTGCAGCAGGTGATTCCGGCTCTCCATCGCAACTTTCGAGTCGGCGGACAGTCGCGTGAACATGTCGCGTACCTGCCCCTGGAAGCGGTGCAGCTTCACGAGCTTCGCGCCCAATTCGAGCAGGCCGCTGAAGGAGACGCCACGGGTCACCACAATTCCTATGTCATTTGTCTCGCGGTCATCGTCGCTGACGAGGGCCATGACGGCGAACGCTAGCGTGCGCTCCAGTCGAGCAGACCAGTACGCGACCTCGCCCATCGCGACTAGGTGCTCTCGATCAAGGCCGGTGGCGCGTACTCGGGCTCGGTGTTCGGGAGAGGGGCGCTCGCTCATGCATCAGATCCGAGGGAGGTAGCCCCGATGCTAACGGGCTGACAGTCAACGGCTTGACTGGCGATAGGCGCCCAGGACCTGACCGGGTGGTTCGGCTTCTTCAAGGCCCCGCCCGCGCTTTTCTGCATCAGCCGGGCCGACCCTCCAAGATCCGCCTGGGCGTCACGCGGGGCTGTGAGGTAGGAAGCGTCGATCGGCGAACAGGCGCTCCTAGGGAGGGGTGACGATGTCATGTCGGCAGTGTCACATAGTGCCCCGTCACCGGAACCTGTCTCGGACCACCTATCTGAGACGGTTAGATCCGCGCAGCCCCAAGGGGGTGGTCGAGGCTGGCGATCGTCCGGCTAACGATCCCCCACTGGATCACTTGCTGTGGGGCGAGCGCACTCGGAGAGGACGCCGTCGTGGTCGTTCCGTGTCGTCGGTGAGCGTGGGCGGAAACGGTCCCTAACGTCGTAGCGTCTAGGGATGCAGCAGCCCAGGGGCCTCGATCAGCTCGTATCGGAATGGCGGAGCTCCGGACCAGGACGTGCGCGCTTCGTGCCGGGCTTCGACCCATCAGGTGGAGGAGCAGCGGCGACAGTTCTCGTGCTGATGGAATCACCCGGTCCTGCCACGATCAAGCAGGGCGAGGACGCGATCAGCAGTGAGGACAACCCGGGGCCGACGGCGTCTGCGTTCAGGCGAGCACGGATCGAGTCGGGTCTGGGCAGGAACGTCTACCTGCGATGGAACATCGTCCCGTGGGCCCTTGGTCGGGCGCCGACCGTCACCGATCTCGACGAGGCACGCCCTGCCCTGGCTCAGCTGCTCGTTTCTCTGCCGCAGCTGCGGGCGATCGTGACCTTCGGCACTCCGGCCCTGACGGGCGTGATGAGGTACTTCACCCTGGAACCGCGTGCGAGGGTCGTGCCCGTGCTCGCGGCACCCCATCTGTCGCCGGCGAACGCCACCCGCGCCGGCGAGAAGCACCTGCGGGCCGTCACGGCCCTACGGCACGCTTCGCTTCTCTGATCATCTCGGCGAGGAGTCGGGGCTGTGCTGCGACGCGGCGATCACGGCCAGGAGATCCTGCGCCCCGGCGCTCAGACCGGCCGACCACACGGCGCGGAACGGGCGCCTCAGGTCGACGGCTGCCGGGACGGTGACGAGGCGCCCGGCACGGAGGTCGTCCTCGACCAGCAACGAGCTGATGACTCCCGGACCCACACCGCCGGCGATGGCCGCCCGGATGGCGCCCGTCGACGACAACTGCGCAGCGGGTTCTGCCATCAGGGCAGGGTCGATCCCCAGGGCGAGCTCGAGGGTCCGGCGGGTGCCCGAGCCCGACTCCCGAGACACGAGCGGTGTGGATGCGAGATCCGCTGCCGTCACGGGTTCGGACTTCGATGCCCATGCGTGCCTCGGCGAGACGACGACGAGCAGTTCGTCGACACCCAGGACGGTCGTGGCGAGCCCGTCGGCCTCATCAGGGGTCTCCGTGAACCCGAGGTGCGCGCGCCCCGAACGGACCTCGTCAACGACCCAGTCGCTGTTGCCCGATTCCAGGCGTACCCGGACACGATCCGCTGCCGCTGTCATCCAGCGTGGCATCAGCGCCTCTGACACCGTCTGACTCGCCGCGACGAGGAGAGCGTCGGAGGCGCCGGTCATCAGGGTGTGCAGCGATCGTTCGAAGGTGGTCGCCGCCTCGAGCAGGGGTCGGCCCCACTCGCACACCAGGAGTCCGTGCTCGGTCAGCGCCGAGCCCGCCCGAGAGCGGACGAGCAACGTACGACCCAGCCGCCGCTCGGCGCCCGTGATGCGAGACGACGCCGCCTGCTGGCTGATGCCCACCGATGTCGCGGCCCGGCCCAGACTGCCCGATCTCGAGATCGCCTCCAGCAGTCGGAGCGTCTCGAGATCAACAGGGAGTCCGGTCACAAGGATCGATTGTGACACCACAAGCATCCGCCCGTATCGGCAGCCGGACGCACGTACGAAGATCGAGGCATGCCTGCCGCGATCACACCGACTGTCGCCCCTCCCCGCACGCACGGTCTGTTCCGCCAGCTCGAGCACCGCGGGCAGATCGTGTCGAACCTGACCCCGAACTGGTTCGCGTCGATCATGGGGACCGGCATCGTCGCCAACGCCGCGGCGACCCTGCCGTTGCAGTTCCCGGGGCTGCGCCCTGCCGCGACCATCGTCTGGGCACTGGCCAGCGTGTTGTTGGTCGCTCTCAGCACGGCGACCGTCATGCACTGGGTGCGTTACCGAGCCACCGCGCGGGGGCATCGACTCAATCCGGTGATGGCGCACTTCTACGGGGCACCGCCCATGGCGCTGCTGACCGTCGGCGCGGGCACCCTGCTCTTGGGCAGAGACGTCCTCGGTACGCCCCTGGCGGTCGGCATCGACTGGGTGTTGTGGACCATCGGTACGGTGCTCGGCCTCGTCAGCGCGATCGCGGTCCCGTACCTGACGTTCACCCGGCACGACACGGCCCCCGACAGTGCGTTCGGCGGCTGGCTCATGCCCGTGGTTCCCCCGATGGTGTCTGCCTCGACCGGTGCGCTGCTGCTGCCCTTCCTGCCCGCGGGGCAGGCCAGGCAGAATATGCTCTGGGGGTGCTACGCGATGTTCGGGTTGTCGTTGCTGGCGTCGATCGTGATCATCACGCTGATCTGGTCACGCCTGGCCCAGCACAAGATCGGCCCGGCCGGCATGGTCCCGACCCTCTGGATCGTCCTCGGCCCCCTGGGGCAGTCGATCACCGCGGCCAACCTGCTCGGTGGCAACGCCCACCTCGCCGTCGACCAGGGAACCTCGCACGCCCTGTTCGTCTTCGGGCTCGTCTACGGTGTGCCCACTCTGGGATTCGCCCTGATGTGGGCGGCACTGGCATCGGCCATCACCCGCCGCACCATCCGCCAGGGGCTCCCGTTCTCACTCACCTGGTGGTCGTTCACCTTCCCCGTCGGCACCTGCGTGACAGGCCTGAACGGTCTGGCCCTGCACACGGGACTCGTCGCGCTGCAGGTACTGGCGGTCGTGTTCTACATCGGGCTCGTCGGGGCCTGGGTCACGGTCGCCGTGCGCACCTTCCACGGCAGCGTCATACGCGGAACGCTCCTCGCGCCTCCCCGTCCCCTGCCCTGACCGCGGACGACGAGGGTGCGTGGGGGAGTGGCTCAGATCGAACAGGCGTCGTTCCAGTCACGGCGATAGGCCTCGGGGTCACTGACGTCGACGATGGCCGAGGCGGCGCCCTTGGGCTCGTCACGCGACCGGTAGCTCTCGAACGCCACCGCACTGCGGTCGTTGCTCGCCGGATCACGCACCCCGGAGGCTTCGACCCACAGAGTCCAGTTCCACCGCGTCCGGACGCCAGGCTGCAACGCGCCTTCGCCGACGACCAACAGCACGTCCGTGCCGGCGGGTGAAGACTCGAAGTCTGCGCCCGTGAATGATCGGACCGACGACGTGAGGCCTCTCGCGCTGATCTCCCGAGCTAACTGACTGCCCATGTCCGAGAGATGCTCGCCAGCATCGCCATCCACAGCCACGATGCCTCCACCGGACGGAAGCTGACTCAGCATCTCGGAAACCAAGTCATGGATGACGGTGTTGCTCATGATGCTTTCTCCTGCTCACTCGTTCGTCGAAACGGAAAAGGGAGTCGGCGGCCGCCGACTGATGCGGCTGCACGAAGCGGTCGCGAACCTGATGCAACCACGAGCATGCGCCGACGTTCAGCCCTGTAGAAGCGCGTGCTTGGAGCGCCCGATAGGGGATCGTCTATCGGACACCTGCGAACTGGTGGACGCGCTAATGGTCCGTGCTCTGAAACGACGAGATGGCTTCCTGAAGCTGAGCCAGCGACGGAGAACCTGCAAGACCATCGGGAGTGAGGTAGACGCGGCAGGCCAAACCAGGAGGCGCGTCCGGGGCCGGGAAGAGCGGGGTGCCGTCGATGAGCAGCGTTGGCGAGCCTCGGAAGTCCAACGCTTCTGCGTCGGCCTGCGTTTCAACGCGCTGCTCGATCACGGTGAAGTCATTCCGATCTGCCTTAATGACGGCCAGACGCTCGGCTGTGGTTTCCCAGTTCGGGCACCCGTCGAAGTACTGCAAGGTGATTTGCATCTCTCGACGCTAAACGCTGGCGAGGGCCGGTGGCCTATCTCGGACTACTTGCCAGTTTTCGTGACGGGATGGGCCTTTGTGGTTTGACTGCTCACGAGGCGGGGGATGAGTCGGACGAAGATCACCATGCCCATGAGTTCGACGAGCGTCTGGGTCACGACAACGACCGGGGCAAGCGACAGTGACGCCGGCAGGGCCAGCGCGAGCGGCAAGACCACGAGCGAGTTCCTGGTCGCGCCGCTGAACACCAGGGCCCGGGTTGCTGGCACGTCGAGTCGGAAGGTGCGAGCAATGCCGATTCCGATCGCCGCCATGACGACGAGGAACCCGGCGTAGATCGGCACCAGCACGAGCAACTGCCCCAAGGAGTCCCCAACAGCTCCCGCTTGGGAGGCCACGACGGTGAACAGGGTCGCCATCATCAGCGGCACCATCACGCCCAGCATCGTCCGCTCGATCACGACACCGGATCGGTGTCGCCGGGCGAGTGCCTGCACGAGCGCGGCCGCGGTGAGCGGGACAGCGATCAGGAGAAGGAAGGCCCGGGCGAAGGGGCCGACCTCGACCACGGCGACGCCCTCGGGGCCGATGAACACCAGCAGGTACAGCGGCAGGAGGAGGATCTGCGCCAGCATCAGCAGCGGTGCAGCGGCGAGGAGCCGTTCCGACGCGCCGCCAGCAAGGCCGGCGAACACGATCACGTAGTCGATGCACGGGGTCAGCAGCACCAGCAGCACCCCGAACAGCAGCGCCGGCTCGTCCGCAACAAACCGGGACAGCCCGTACGCGACGACCGGGACGACGGCGAAGTTCAGCACCCCGACCGCGGCGAGGAACCGTCCGTCGCGGAGGGACTTCCCGATCGCGGCGAACGGGACCCCGAGGAACGTCGCGAACAGCAGGAGCGCGAGCACGGGCTCGATCGCTGCCTCTAGGTGGTTTGCTCCCGGCACGGTGAGGCCGACGACGCCGGCAGCCAGGATCGCCGCCAGGTAGAGGCCTATCTGCCGGTGTTCGAGCCAGGAGACGACCGCGTTCACGGCTGGACTGGTGTGGAGGAGGAAGGCACGTCAGTGACCGTAGAGGTTCGAGCCGCTTGAAGGTCAAGTGGCACCGGCGGCTCTATGGTCGCGGTGTGCGAATCTCCGAGGTCAGCAAGCGCAGCGGCGTCCCCGCCACGGCGCTCCGCTACTACGAGTCCATCGGGCTCTTGACTGCTGCCAGGACCTTGAACGGGTACCGGGATTACAGCCCGGACGTTCTCAGTCGGCTCGACCTGATCGAGGCCAGCAAGGAACTCGGGCTGCCTCTTGATCAGATCGGCGTGCACCTCAGCACCATGGAGTCGACGTCCTGCACCGATGTCCGCGAAGCCTTACGGCCGCTCCTGGCCGAGCAGGTGCGTCAGATCGAGGAGAAGCAGGCCCGCCTCGACCAGCTCCGATCGCGTCTCTCGCGCGCCGAGCACGACCTGGCCGAATGCCCTGACCGGTCTGAGCGGTGCTCGACCGAGTGCGTCTTCCGCACCAGCGCCTAGGAAGGGTCGGTGGGTGAGCGTCGTTCGATCAGAACGGTGTCGCGCCACACGCCGGCATAAGGGCCTGCTTCGGAGCGCGCGATCCGTTCCCGCGTCCCGATCCGGCGGAACCCCGCCCTGTCGTGGAGGGCCAGGCTCGCCCCGTTCTCGGGGAAGATCGACGACTGAACGGTCCAGATGTCCGAAGCATCCACCGAGTCGAGGAACGCACTCAGCAACTCCCATCCAATGCCACGTCCTCGCGCCGCGGCGGTGACGTAGACGGAGTGCTCGACGACACCTGCATACGCTGGCCTGGCCGACGTCGCAGACGCCGCCACCCAGCCGAGCACGGCGCCCGCGGTGTCGTCGACCGCGACGAACCGGTGCGCGGCGAGCTTGCCTGCATCGAACGCGTCCCAGGTCGGGGTGCGGGTCTCGAAGGTGGCGTTACCGGTGTCGATACCCTCCTGGTAGATCTGCTCGATGGCGGGCCAGTCGTCCGGGGCCATGGCCCGGACGGTGACGCTCACGAGCAGCACCCACCTGCTGCCGGCCCGTCGACGGCGCACCCGGAGGCGTCCGGGAGGTTCGTCGAGCAGACACCCGTCTCGGGGAGTTCGAGCTGCACGAGGCGGGCGGCTTCGTGATTGCCAGCGAGTTCGTCCGCGATGGAACGCACCTGCTCGTAGCCGGTGAGCAGCAGGAACGTCGGGGCACGGCCGTACGACTTCATGCCGGCGATGTAGAAGTTCGGCTCCGGGTGCCCGAGCTCTGCGACCCCGTGCGGGTAGACCGTGCCGCAGGAATGCAGGTTTGGGTCGATCAGCGGTGCGAGCTGCCGAGGTGCTTCGACGATCTCGTCCAGGGATACCCGGATCTCACGGAGCATGTCGAGGTCAGGGCGGAACCCGGTCGCGTTCACCACCACGTCCGCGGCGACCGTCAGGGGCTCACCGCGGCGACGCCCGACGAGCTGCACGCCGTCAGCGGTCTTGGTGACGTCGTCGACCTCGAACCGGTCGACCAGGGCGATCGCGCCGGCACGGACGAGGTCGCGGACGGCGCTGCCGAGGTCACCACGGCCTTCGAGCTGGTCGGCTGCTGACCCGTAGACCCGGGCGGGGGTGCTGCTGCGGATCGCCCACGTGATCGTCGTCCCGGGGGCGTCCTTGGCGAGGGTGGCGAGCTTGAGGAGGGTGTTCGCCGCCGAGTGGCCAGCGCCGACGACGACCGTGTGCCGGCCAGCGAACCGTTCCCGGTCGCGGCCGAGGACGTCGGGCAGGGCGTGGCTGATGCTGCCGGCGACGTCGTCGCCGTGGGAAAGGCCGACCCCGGAGGAGGTGAGGGTGTTGGGGGTCGTGTAGGTGCCTGAGGTGTCGATGACGGCGCGGGCGAGTTCGTCGCGCACCTCGCCGTCGTGGTCGAGGCGCAGCAGAAACGGCGTCTCGGCCCGCCCGGTGGAGCGGGTGCGGTCCATGCCCTGCCGGGACACTGCGGCGACCCGGTGCCCGTACCGGATGCGGCCGGACAGCTCAGGGGTCGCGGCGAGGGGTTCGAGGTAGTCGCGGACGAAGTCGGCACCGTAGGGGAGCTTCTTCGCTGCCGGGGCCTCCCAGTCGGTGGTGTCGAGGAGGCGTGCGGCGGCCGGGTCGACGAGGTGCTCCCACGGGGTGAACAGGCGCGTGTGACCCCACGCGCGGACCGCCGTCGCGGCACTCGGGCCGGCTTCGTAGATCACGACGTCGACGCCGCGTTCGAGGAGCTGCGCGGCAGCAGCGAGGCCAACAGGGCCGGCGCCGATGACGGCGACGGGGAGCCCGGCGAGGGTCGGTGCGTCGGTGCGGGGCGGGACAGAGAGGGTGAGGCTCATGCGGGGAGACCCTTCGATTCGATGCCGAGTTCGGCCAGGAGCGATTCGACGAGCTTGCGAACGTCGTCGCGGATGAGGCGCACCTGCTCGAGGGGGAGCCCGGCGGGGTCGGTGAGGTGCCAGTCGCGGTAGGTCTTGCTGGGGTAGATCGGGCACGCGTCGCCGCAGCCCATCGTGATCACGACGTCGGCTGCCTGCACGACGTCGTCTGTCAGCGGCTTCGGGAACGCCTCGTCAAGGTCGAGGCCCAGCTCTCGCATCGCTTCCGCGACGACGGGGTGGAGGTCTCGGGCGGGCATAGACCCGGCGGAGCGGACGTGGACGGCACCGCCGGAGAGGACGTTGGTGAACACGGCTGCCATCTGGGACCGGCCGGCGTTCTGCTCGCAGACGAACAGCACCTCCGGCACCGTCCGCTCGATCGCCCCGGTGGCCTGCCCGAGAGCAGTCAGCCGGTCGATCGCGAACCGGGTCGCATTGGTGGTCAGGTGCGCCCGGACTTGCGCTGTGCGAAGGAGAGCCGTGTAGGACTCGAGCACGTACCGCTCGATCGTCTCCGGTCCGAAGATGCCCTCGAACCGGGTGGCGAGGTCGCCCGCGGCACGCTTGAGTGCGTCCTCGGGGAAGGCAAGGCCCGGCAGGCCGCGCCTCGTGGTCAGGTCCGTCATCGTCGTTTCCTCACAGCTCAGGGGGTTAGGCGGTCGCGGGTGCGATCTCGGCCAGGAGGGCCTGGATGCGGCCCTTGATGTCGTCGCGGATGGGGCGGACGTCCTCGATGCCGCGGCCAGCGGGGTCGGTCAGCTCCCAGTCCTCGTAGCGCTTGCCGGGGAAGATCGGGCACGCGTCGCCGCAGCCCATCGTGATCACGACGTCGCTGTCCCGGACGGCCTCGGTGGTGAGGACCTTGGGCTGGTTCCCGGCGATATCGATGCCTTCCTCGGCCATGGCCTGGATCGCGATCGGGTTGATCTGGTCCTTGGGCTCGCTGCCGGCGGAGAGGACGTCGACGCGGTCGCCGGCCAGGGCCTGCATGTAGCCGGCGGCCATCTGGGAGCGGCCGGCGTTGTGGACGCAGACGAACAGGACGGAGGGCTTGGTGCTCATGACGGGTTCCTTCGGGTGAGGGGTTAGACCCGTTCAGCGATGCGCGCTGCCGGGGTGGGGGAGGGGAACAGGCGTGGCCGGAGCCACAGGGACAGGGACACCAGCGCCACGAGCGCCGGGACCTCGATCAGGGGGCCGACGATGCCGGCGAGGGCTTGGCCGGAGGTGGCCCCGAACGTGCCGACCGCGACCGCGATCGCCAGCTCGAAGTTGTTCCCCGCGGCTGTGAACGCCAGCGTCGCCGTCCGCTCGTAGGCCAGGCCGATGGCCCGTCCGGTGAAGAACGCGACGAGGAACGTGACGGCGAAGTACACCAGCAGCGGGACGGCGATGCGGACGACGTCGAGGGGTCGGTCGACGACCTGCTGTCCCTGGAGGGCGAAGAGCATCACGATCGTGAACAGCAGCCCGTAGAGGGCGAAGGGGCCGATCTTCGGCAGGAAGCGTGTCTCGTACCAGGTGCGTCCCTTGGTCGCTTCCCCGATGCGGCGGGACAGGTAGCCGGCGAGGAGGGGGATGCCGAGGAAAACCAGGACGCTGAGGGTGATCGACCAGATGCTGAACGACGCGCTCGTGACCGGGAGCCCGAGCCAGGCGGGGGGGATCTGGAGGTAGAACCAGCCGAGGCCGGCGAACGCGACGACCTGGAACACCGAGTTCAGGGCGACGAGGAACGCGGCAGCTTCTCGGTCGCCGCAGGCGAGGTCGTTCCAGATCAGCACCATGGCGATGCACCGGGCGAGGCCCACGATGATCAGCCCCGTGCGGTACTCCGGCAGATCCGGCAGGAACACCCATGCCAGGGCGAACATCAGAGCAGGGCCGACGACCCAGTTCATCACCAACGACGACACCAGGAGGCGTCGGTCGCCGGCTATGGCGCGGGTGTCGGAGTAGCGGACCTTCGCCAGCACCGGGTACATCATCACCAGCAGCCCGACCGCGATCGGGACGCTCACCTGCCCCACCTGGAACGAGTGCAGCAGCTCACCGAAAGCCGGCACGAACACCGCCAGCAGCAGCCCCACGCCCATGGCGGCGAGAATCCACACGGGGAGGAAGCGGTCAGCGGTCCCGAGCCGGGCAGGCGCGGTGGTGGTGGTCGTCATGCAGCTCCGTAGATCGATGAGTGTCGATGTGTTGAGCCTGCCCCAACCCATCGACGACTGTCAATCTGTGTGGAAGAGTGTTCACATGCCCGTTGCCGAACTCCTGCCCCTCACGGACGTGACCGCGTGCTGCGCACCGCTGGCCCGCGAGGCGATGGACGCGGAGAACGCCGAGAAGCTGGCCCGCAGCCTCAAAGCCATCGCGGACCCGGCCCGGCTCCGGCTCATCTCGATGGTTGCCGCGCACGACGGGGCCGAGGCGTGCGTGTGTGACCTCACCGAACCTCTCGGGCTCAGCCAGCCGACTGTGTCGCACCACCTGAAGGTGCTCGTCGACGCCGGCATCCTCACTCGCGACAAGCGCGGGATCTGGGCGTACTACGCGCTCGTCCCTGGGGCCCTCGATTCCCTCGGCAAGCTCCTTGTAACGGCCTGAGTTCTGCTGCGTTTTCCCTCGTCTCTTGGCTGGCGCATGCACTCAAGATGCCGCATGGCTTACAGCTGGAGGGAATCAACATCGCGTAGTGTGAGTTGATCTCGTTGATGGGAATCATGACGAATGGGGGGTTGACCGTGGAGCGAACCGTTGCTGCTGCATCGATTGCGTCACGTCTGCTCGTCGCCGCGAACCACGATGGTCGAAGTCTCACCAACCTGCAACTGCAAAAGCTCGTCTTCCTTGTTCAGAGCAAGGGGCTGTCAGAGCGACATGCGCCGACGTTCCGAGAGCCGGTTCAGGCCTGGAAAAACGGCCCCGTGGTCAAGCCTCTCTACGGCTTGTACAAGGAGTACCACGATCAGCCAATAGCTCACATCGACACCTCAGCCATCAGCGTTGAGGAGTTGCGTGAGGAAGTCATCGATGACGTCGAAGACGTGTGGTCGCTTTTTGGAGATATGACTGGGGGCGCGCTCTGGGCACTGACCCATGAGCCGGGCCGAGTGTGGGACAAGCATTACCGCGAGGGTTCGCTGAACATTGAACTGCCTCAGCCGGAGATCGGAAGCGACTGGGCCGCGTACCGGCGGGTAGCGGAGCTTCGCAAGGCTGGGCGGTTGCGGGCCTCCGAACATGCCGCGATTGAGCATCCGTCGCTCGGCACTGCTCAATTTGCTACGACATCTGGTCCCGCCTACGAGGCAGCAAAGTCACGATTCCGCCTTTCGCGGCCCGTTAGGCGTGCCAACTGACGCAGGGACGGGATCGCCAGCTAGGGCTTCACGCCTTGTAGTCATCCTGGACGTGAACGTCTACCTCGACGCCGCCCGAGTCGTCGGCGCGCCGTTCACCTGGGAGCGGCTCGAAGCAGCAGGGGTCCGGGCGCGAGCCGATGGAGTTCCGCACCGTAGGGATCCGGGACTTGACAGCGTGTTGACCATCCTCGCCTGCGCGGGCGGCCAGCACGCAGACGGGCGCAGCCTGAGTGTCTGGACGAGCGACCACATCAACCTCATGGTCGCATCTAAGGCTGCCCATCCCACATCGGGCGTCGGGAACCCAGGTCTTGGATGGCTAGACGCCGATGCCCAGACCTTGCTCGAGGACCTCGTTTGGGAAGTCGTCATTCGCTCGGAGGGTGACACGGTGGGTGAGATCGTGAGCGCCTACGGGGACCCGCCGCTCGATCATGAAGATGGGACGGTGTACGCAACCGCCCGGGATGCCGACGATCCTGATGATGGCTACGTCGACCGCGTGTGCATCACTCGTGACACCGGCTTCCTCAACGCTTCACTCCCAGGCCTGATCCAGGTTGTTTCGCCCAGCACGTGGATCCTGGAATACCAGGCTGAAGAGCGGAAGCGAGCTATGCGTCGTCTTAGCGCCGCCCGTCCGCGTTGAACCTCACCATTCCTTCTGGCTTTGTCGGACTCAAGAATCCGAAGGTAGTTCGGACAGCACAAGGCGAGCTTCGTAGGGGTTGTAGCCCACAGCGGCATACAGCTGCGGGAGATCATGATCAGGCAGCCCCATCATCTCGAGAGCTGTTTTGGCGAGATCGTGCGAAGCGCCGATGGACTGTCCGTCCGCGATGGACGCATAGAAGCGCGCCGCGTAGTTGATCGCATCAGAATCTCCGATCGAATCGGAATGACCGATAGCAAAGGCCGCAATGCCTTCTGTGAGGCGACGAGCCTGTTCCGCGGTCTTGCACGCATTCAGGACGACGAGAAGGGGAGTTTCGTCGACAGCTTGTAGAGCACGGCCAAGTAGCCGGCCGGACATCGCGCGGCCGTCATTGTGGGCGTCGACATCCTCTTCGAAGACGATGACGTCCTCGTTGCCGTGGCCGGAGAAGTGGACGACGTGAGGGGTGCCCTGCGTGAGACCGTTCAAGAGGTCCTCACCCGTCGCAGCCGGCCGGACGTCTAGCCGAACCTGATCGCGACCAGACGCGAACCGAACTGCATCCTGGATTTGCTTTTGCTCGCGTCCGACACGGAGGTCATCTCGGCCTGACGAGGTGAGGACGAGGATGCGGAGGCGCTCTTTCTTCGGCTGTCGAAGTTCGGCTATCGCTCTCTCGTGCACGTCGAAGCGCATCGCCGTCTCGTCGCGCAGACGGCCCGTCTCAGCTCTGGCTGCCGTCACTTGCTGAGCTCGTTGCCGTTCTAGGGCTGTGTCGGTCTGCTCACGCTTCCGCTCCGACGCCTTCTGTTCCGACCTCTCGGCGGTTGACAGCTGCTTTTGTAAAGCCACTTCCTCAACCAGGTACTTGCTCGCCTTGGTCTGCCAAGCGGCGGCGTCCTTGCCAGCGGCATTGGCGTCCTGCTCGTACCTGTCCGCGTCCCGCGATCGTGACTTTCGCGTCGAGTCGTTGCTCGTCTTGGATGCCGCAGCCCGAGCCTTCGTTGCATCGGCGCGCTTGGCGTTCTCCTTCGTTCGCGCTGCCGACGCCTTCTTCTCGGCATCGGCCTTTTGTGCGCGCTTCCGCTCGAGTTGAGACCGAATCGTCGAGCTGCTCATGGGACGAGGTTAAGGGAACGGCCCGACTCTCGAACGCGAAAGCGTCCGAGAGGCCGCACGGCGCGGTGACCTCGGTGCGCCCCCTGCGTCCGCGCATGGGGTGCTCATGCTCGAGGATCCCCCACTGGGCCGCGGGGCGGCCCGCCACCGCCCAGGTCAACTCGTCAACCATCTGGCGCCGTGGGGAGGCTTGCCCGATCGCAGGCGCGGCCACGGCAAGTCCAGTGCGCTTACGAGGTTGAGGGAGCCCGCAGGGGAAATCGCAGCGACGCTCGGGGGAAATTCAGCTTCAGTCGGGTGTCCAAGGCCCGACTCCGCGGCGATTCAGGGGTTGTGCAAACAACCCGCCAGAAAAGAGCCCCGAGAACCCCTTCTTTGCAGGGATTCCGGGGCTCTTGTCTTTTTGCCGTCACGTGTGCGGCCGGGGGCAAGCCATGGAAGACGCCCAGGGCCCTTGTGCGGAGCACTTGCTCACGATCAGCCCCGAGCTCGGCGACGACGTCCACGAGAAGTTCGACGACAGCGACGCCCTCGCCGCAGCGCTCAGCTCGCCCATCGCCGTCCGGCTCCTGCTGCAGGGCACCGTCGGCGGCGTCCGGGCAGCTCGGGAGTGCAAGCCGTCTGAATGGCTGTTCGCCCGGCATCCTCGATGAACTTGGTTCACCAACGACGACTTGCCGGCCCAGGTTCCCCCACTCGACGACCTGCGTACCTGAGACAGTGAGACCCTTTTGCGCAAGCCCGGCCGACGGTGCCACTGGTTGAGCCGCGACGCGTGCCTCAGGCGCTCGGGCCAGCGAGGCCGAACAGGGCGACCACCTCGTCGAGATCGCGGCCGAGGACGAGGTCGAGGGGCCCGACGTCGCGTACGTCCCTCAACTGCGCGACGACCGCGCCCGACGAGCCTTGGACAGCACGGGCCCTGCCCGCGACCATGAGCTGCACCGGCTCGGCCCCGGCGCGCACAGGCGCGTCGGGCAGCGGGTCGAGGCCGTCGGCGGAACGCCGGTCCAGGGCGAGCGCCGCCAGCACCCAGCGTTCCGCAAGGCCGACCGGGCGCAGCGACGCCAGGGGCGACCGTCGCCCCCGGCCGAAGACGACCGTCATGCTGTCGCGGCGCTCGACCTGCCAGGCGACGCCGCCGATGTCGAACCGGCAGAGCACGTCGGAGTGGAGGTCGACGACCGCCCCGAGGTGCTCCAGCGCCCGCACGCACGTCGGGCCGAGCAGGCGTGCGGTCGTCGCGGCCTCGCGCTCTCGGCGCTCGCGTTCGAGCGCCGTCCGGGCGATCGGAGCGTGCTCGGCGCTGAGCGCTTCCCGGTCGAGCGGCGCACCCTGGGCGAGGCGCGCGTGCAGCCACGCCGGATCGAGCTGGCCGAGGTAGAGGAAGTGCACCTGGACGACCCCTGCTGCGGGATCAGACGCGATGAGGGGTTTGTCGGGGACGAGCAGGTCGACGCCGTGGTCGACCGACCACACCGCGACGACGGTGCCGTCGACAACGGCCACCCAGGACCAGCCCTGCGCGCGCACGTCGGGGCTGCTGCGCTCGACCACGTCACCGACGAGCGACCCGGCCGGGACCCGCAGCTCATGGTGGTGCGACCGGGCGTCGTCGCCCATCGACACGCTCTCCCGGTCGACGACGACGACGAGGTCCGCGGGCACGTCGCTCGACGCCGCGCCGACGAGCCGAGACCAGATCCCCATGACGGTGACGCTACCGGCTGATCAGTCCGGCTGCTCCGGGGACGCCTCCTGCCCCGCGAAGGGCGCGGCCCGGCGCTCGAACAAGGCCCCGTCCGCCTCGGGCAGGAGGCCGCTCGCGCCGTATTCGAGCGTCAGCGACTCCGGCTCCCGGCCTGCCTCCACGATGGCGCGGACACTTTCGACCTCGCGTTTCTCGGGCCGCTGCTCGACCGTGTCCGGACTGGAGTGCATGATCGAGAAGCATCGGAGATCCGTGCAGCCCTGGAGTCCTTCGGGCAGCTCGCCGGCGACGTGATCCTCCGCATGACGGTCCGTCGCCACGTGCCGCCGTCGCAGCTCAGCTGCAGGTGTAGGTGACCCCGTCGACGTCGTGGGTGCCCGGGCCGAGGTCCTGGCAGGTCTCGAGGAGGGCCGAGGCACCGACGATGCCCGCCACGATGAACGCGATGGTGAGCAGCAGCACCACGATCGAGATGATGATGCCGGCGAGCGAGAGGCCGCGGGGCTGACCGGCTCGGCCGAGACGGCGGAACGAGATCGTGCTCATGATGAGGCCGGCGATCGCCAGGAAGCCGAAGAACGACAACACGAAGCCGGCGATCTCGAACCCACGCGACGGCCGCTGGACCGCCCCTCCGTCGGGCCCCGCCCCGGGCGCCTGCGGCACGCCGCCGTACTGCTGACCCCCGTACTGCTGCCCGCCGTACGGCTGGTTCGGCTGCCCCTGCTGGCCGTTCTGGTCGTGTCCGTCAGTCATCTCGGTCCCCCGTCGTCGAGTGGTGCTCGTGCCACGACCCTATCGAGGTACTGAGCGGGCGTCACGACCACGGCAACTTCGCGACCCCCCAGGCCTCACCGAACCTGGCCCCCACAGGGCCTGGTTGCGCCGAACCACCGTTCGTAGGGTCGAACACATGGACAACCGAGCCGGGTCCGCGCCCGCTGGGCCGCCCCCGGCGTCCGCCGCCACTACACCGGAGCGAAGGAGTTCCGGCACCCGGCCGTCGGCCTGCTCGAGCTGGACTTCCAGGTGATGGAACTCCAGGACACCCCCGGGCACTCGCTCACGGTCTACACGGCCGCCCCGGGCTCCGCGTCCGACGAGGGGCTGCGCCTCCTCGCCTCGTGGGCGGCGACCGAGAACGTCGTCGAGCGGGCCCGGTCCGCCGACCCCGTCTCCTGACCCGCACCTCCCCGCTTCTTCCCGCACCCCTGGGCCCACCCCCAGGAGGCGCGGCTCCGCGCCCGAAAGGACCTCACCATGTCGACAGCGCCCGTTCCCACCCGCGTGCCCCGCGCCTCCGTCGGCGGAGGGCCCGTCGAGCGGCTGCCGGTGTTCTCGCTGGTCGTCCTGGCGACGATGGGGTTCATCCTCGTCGCGATGGAGACGATGCCGGCGGGCCTGCTGCCCGTCATCGCGGACGGCCTCGACACGAGCGAGGGTGCCGTGGGGCTGCTCATCAGCGCGTACGCACTCGGCACCGTGGTCGCGACCGTGCCGGCCATCACGCTGACCCGGGGGATGCGTCGCAAGCCGCTCCTCCTCATCGCGATCACGGGCCTGGTCGCGGCGAACGCGGTGACGGCGCTCTCGCCCGTCATCGCGCCCGCCCTGGTGTCGCGGTTCGTGGCCGGCGCGTTCTCGGGCGTCATCTGGGGCATGCTCGCGGCCTACGGTCGGCGGATCAGCCCGCCCGCCCGTGCCGGGCTGTCGCTCGCGATCGTCTCGGCGGGTGCGCCCGTCGGGTTCGCTTTCGGGACGCCTCTGGGCTCGTGGCTCGGGACGGCCTTCGACTGGCGGTGGTCGTTCGGCGGGCTGACCCTGCTCGGGGTCGTCGTCTTCGCGCTCGTGGCGAGCATCGTCCCGGACGCGGCACCGGCGCCGGCGGGGGCGCGGCTGTCGCTGGGACGGGTGTTCCGCATCCCGGGGATCGCCGTGATCCTGGCCGTCATCGCCGCGTGGGTGCTGGCGCACAACACGATCTACACGTACGTCTCGCCGTACCTGCGGGCCGGTGGGTCGGGGCTCGGCGTCGACGTCACGCTGCTGATCTACGGCATCGCCTCGATCGGCGGGATCGTCGTCACCGGGGCGCTGCTCGAGCGGTTCCCGCGGGCGCTGCTGCACGGCAGCGTCGCCGTGTTCGTCGTCGCCGGGGTCGTCCTGCTCGTCGGCCACGCGTCGGTGCCGGCCGTGGTCGTCGCGGCGGTGCTGTGGGGTGTCACGTTCGGCGGGGCGTCGGCCCAGCTGCAGGCGGCGCTCCCCACCGCCGGAGGCGACAACGCCGACGGCGCGAACGCGTTCTTGCCGGTGGCGTTCAACGTCGCGATCTTCTTCGCCGGGATCGTCGGGGCGGCCCTGCTGACCGTGGCGGACGGGCTCGTGCTGCCGGTGCTGATGATCGGGTTCGGGGTCGTGGCGTTGGCGCTGACGGTGTACGGGCGGCGCAACGCGTTCCCCGGGACGCTCTGACCGGCTCGGCCCTGAGCATCATCGATCCTCACCTCCTCAACGGCAAGGGGATGAAAGGGCAGCAGGTGCAACATCCCGAGTGGGGTTGAAAAGGAAGATCAGTTCAACCTGTCTGCCGGGGGCTGGGGCAACACCCCGTTCTGGCTCGACCTGCGGACGACCACCGGTGGCGCTTCCGTCGCCCGCGCCTCCTCGGCGTCCAGGCCCCAGGAAGTCGTCGAGACCCCTGCTCGCGAGTGGGGGCCTCGGCGACTTGCTGGGGTCTCGGCCGACCTAGGGTGAAGGCGTGCCCTACGAACCGGACGGGACCGCAGCCACGGCCCACGACACGTCGCCCTTCGCTCATCGGCTCGCCGAGCGGTTCCTCGACGACTACGTGCCCGGCCTCACGCTGGAGCACGGCTCGTACCGCGTCACGGCGGCGGAGATCGTCGACTTCGGCCGCCGGTTCGATCCGCACGACATGCACGTCGACGCGGGGCGGGCCGAGTCGACACCCCTGGGCGGGCTCGTGGCCAGCGGCTGGCACACCACCGCCGTGATGATGCGCCTGATGGTGGAGTCGTACCTCAACCAGGCTGCCAGCGTCGCATCACCCGGCGTCGACGAGTTGCGCTGGCCGGTGCCCGTCCGGCCCGATGACGTGCTCCGGGCCCGGTTCGCCGTCGTCGACTCCCGCCGTTCGGCGTCCCGTCCCGACCGGGGCATCGTGCGCACCCGGATCGAACTCGTCAACCAGCACGATGTGACCGTGATGACCCAGGTCATGACGAACCTGGTCCTGCGCCGCCCCTGACACCGCGCCTCCTCGGTGATCAGACCCCAGGAAGTCGCCGAGACCCCTGCTCGCGAGTGCGGGTCTCGGCGACTTCCTGGGGTCTCGGCCTGGGGGGCCTCAGTCCGCGTGCTCGGGCGGCCACACCACCGCGAAGTGCTCGAAGACGATCTCTTCGTCCTCCGACCACACGGCGCCGCGCGCTCGACACGTGCGCTCCCAGTAGCGCCGGTGCTCGCGCTGCCAGCTCGCCAACGTCCGGTCGTCCTCACCCTCGGCGAACGCGAACCCCTCGTCGGCCGACCCGAACGCACCGATGCGCAACTGCAGGCTGCGGATGACGATCCGCGGAGCCCCCGTGCTGTCACAGGCGATCCAGTGCGACCCGACCCTGGGCAACGGGTCGCCCCGGTGCGCGAACTCCGACACCAGCTCGGCGGTCGCCCGCTTCCGGCCCGACAACACCACCTCGAGCAGCTCGTCCGCGAGTCGCGCCGTGTCACCGAAGTGCTCCACGGTGTAGTCGTCGTCGACCGCGTCGGCGACCCAGCGCGACGCCGCATAAGCGGCCCACATCGCGGTGGCCGCATCCCGGTCGGGTGGTGCGACGGGGCGGGTGGCAGGTGCATCGCTCATGGGACGACCCTGCCAGAAGACGAGCCCGCAGGAGGCGCGGTGCCCGGGCCGGGGACGACGAACAGGCCGTCGTCGGTGCCGGTCGCGGTCCGCCGACCGGCACCGCGCCTCCTCGGCTCTGCCGGGCGCAGCCCGCGGCGTCGGGGCCGCGGGTCAGTGGTCGGGGTGCAGGCTCGCGTCGGCCGGTGTCGAGCGCCACGAGGTGAAGTGCACGGTGAGGTCGGCGCGCGAGGGGGCGCAGCAGAAGGGGCCGGCGCTCGCCGCGGCGTCGGGGGCGAGCGGGGCGACGCGGACCAGGCGCCAGGGCTCGGCGTCGACCCGGGCCCGCACGGTGAGCGCGTCTCCCGACCGGCTGGCCCGGATCGTCACGGTGCGGCCGGTCCAGTCGACGGGGGAGAGCGACCAGTCGGACTCGCCTCGCGTCACGACGGCGCCGAGGCTCTGCTCGCCGTCGCTGAGCTCGACCCCGGCCTTGACCCAGGTCTCGGGGTCGACCGAGACGAAGATCCCGGCCTGGTCGAACTGGGCCGAGAAGTCGAGCACGAACGACACCTCCATCGCGGTGCCCTGCGGGAAGGGCGCGACCAGGGCGTGCTCGGTGTCGTGGACGAACCCGTACGACGTGATGCGCCAGGCGTCGCTGCCCTCGAGTGCGGTGACGCGCAGGCCGTCGTCGGCGACGTCGACCGCGGCCGGCTCGGTGGTCCAGGTGCCGGTGGCCCAGGGGATGTCGGTCATGGCGTCCTCGTTCTAGGTGATGGTCGTCGTCGTCGGCGTCAGTGCCGGCGTCAGCGCTCGTGCGTCGGGGCGTCGCCGGCCTCGAGGGCGGCGTGCTGCCTCTCGACACGGCGGGAGAGGGCCATGGCCCGCAGCCCGACCACGATCGAGGCGGACCCGCTGAGGATCATCAGCACGCCGAGGACGTCGGCGTCACCCCGGGTCAACAGCGCGCCGCACACGACCACACCGGCGGAGAGGATGAGCTGCAGGGTCGTCCAGGTCGTCGTCGTCATCCTCCGACCCTACGAGCCCCCGGCCTCGAACGGCTCGCCCGCGCGGCGGAGTGAGCCGACGACCCGAGGAGGCGCGGTGCCAGATCGAACCACACCGCGCCTCCTCGGGGTGGCGTGGGCTCAGACCCCAGGAAGTCGCCGAGACCCTTGCTCGCGAGCGGGGGTCTCGGCGACTTCCTGGGGTCTCGGCGGGGTCTGCCTGCCTCACGGCACCTCGCCCACACCGCCGCGGGCCGTGCCCAGCAACGGGTGCAGGGTGGCGACCAGCGCCTCCGTGTCCGTGGCGTCGCCCGCGAACCAGTCGTCGCTCGCCGTGACGAGCGGCCAGGCGTCGGCGAGCAGTGCCCGGCCGGCGTCGGTCAGGGCGAGGCGGGAGTGGCGGCCACGGCCCGGGTCGGCTCTCCGGACGAGGAGGGCGCGGGTGGTCAGGCCGGCCACGAGCGCGGTCATGCTCTGCGGGCGCACCCCGACGGCCCGCGCCAGGTCGGCCTGACGCAGTCCGTCGGCCCGGCCCGTCGCGTCGGTCGTGCCCGGCGCGATGCCTGCGCTCGCCGTGCTCGCCGTGCCCGTTGCGCTCGCTGTGCCCGCTGCGCTCGCCCTGCCCGACGCAGACCCGTCCAGCCCCTCCGCCGCGGCCAGCTGCGCCAGCACCCCGAACTCGACCGGGCTGATCTCGAGCGGCTCGAGCTCGACAGCGAGGCGGCGGGCCAGCTCGCGGGCGGCCCGGATGACCGTCCAGGCGGCGATCCCGTCGACCTCGGCACGGGACGGGGACGACGGCGCGGACATGCACCGATCGTAGCGGCGTAGGGTTCAGTATCAGTTAGTTGATACCAGGAGGCACCATGACCACCGTCACAGCACTCACCGGCGTGACCGGCGATGTCGGAGGCAAGACCCTGCAGTTGCTCCGCGAGGCCGGGACGCCCGTCCGCGCCATCGTCCGACGACCCCACCAGGCCGAGGCCCTGCGCGCCGACGGTGTCGATGCCCGCGTCGCCGATCTCGGCGACCGGGCCGCCCTGACCCGCGCCCTCGACGGCGTCGACCAGCTCTTCCTCGTCACCGCCGCCACCCGGCGCCAGGCCGAACACGGCCTGATCGGCGTCCAGTCCGCCCGCGACGCCGGCGTTCGCGCCCTCGTCCACCTCTCCGGAGCCGACGCCGCCGAGGACTCGCCCTTGCCCTGGGCCCACGCCATCTGGCAGATCGACGAACAGGTCCGCGCGAGCGGCCTGGCCTACACGCTCGTCCGCCCCTCGGGCTTCATGACCAACCTCGAATCGTCGGCCCCCGTCACCCGCCGCGGGTTGCTGCCGCAGCCCATGGGCCGCGGCGTCACCCCTTGGATCGACACCGCCGCCATCGCCCGCGTCGCCGCCCCCGTGCTGCCGGGCGCCACCCACGACGGCGCCGAGCCCCTCGTCCCCGGCCCCGAGCTGCTCGACGGCCGCGGCGTCGCCCGCTCCCTGTCGGCCGGCCTCGACCGCCCCGTCCGCTACGTGCACCTGCCGAGCCGGGCGTTCGCCGCCCTGCTCCGGGCGAACGGCGTGCCCGCCTGGCAGGCCGAGGGGCTGCGGCAGCAGTTCGGCCGCGTCGCCCGCCGCGGGCTCGACGGCATCGACGTCCGCACCGACGAGGGCGAGCGCCTCCCCGGGCGCCCCGCCCGGCCGCCGGCCGCCTGGGCCCGCAGCCGACGCGCGACCCTGCCCGGCTGACGACGCGCCCACGGCAGGAGGCGCGGTGCCGGTCGGACGGACACCGCGCCTCCTCGCGAACCAGGGCCTCAGACCCCAGGAAGTCGCCCAGACCCTTGCTCGCGAGTGGGGGTCTCGGCGACTTCCTGGGGTCCGGGCGTGGACGGTACGTCGGCCGCGGGGTGGGGGAGCGGGACCCAGAGGTCGACCTCGTCGTCGGCGGCGAGACCGAGGGCCGCGGCGGTCTCGTCCGGGGTCGACGCGACGATGGTGACGGCCGTGCCGGACTCGGGGTGACCCGAGCGGAGGACGACGCGGCTCGACCGGACGGGCTCGAGGCGGCGCGCGACCTCGTCGAGCAGGGCGTCCAGGGCCTCGGGATCGACGTCGTCGAGCCCGCCGTCGTCGAGCACCTGCACGAGCGACCCCCGACGCCGCAGGGCCTCGACGCTCGTGCGGACGGCGTCGTTCAGCAGCCCGCGCCCCCGGATCTCGTCGCGGAGCGACTGCTCGAGCACCCGGCACTCGGCCCGGGTGGCCTCGTCGAGGTCGCCCCGGGCCTCGACGACGTGACGGAGCATCGGGGCGACCGTGCGATGCGCGTGCTGCAGCCGCCGGTGGCGTTCGTGGCGGACGGCGTCGAGCTCGGCCTGCGCGATGGTGAGCTCGCGGTGCTGGCCCGCGGCGACCCGGGCCGCCGAGGTGACCTGTCGGATCGCGTGGTGCATCAGCAGGGCGGCGACGACCACGACGATCTCGCCGGCGAGACCCAGGCGGATGGCGCCGGTGGGCCCCGCCCACAGCGTGATCTGCGCGACGAGCACCGCGACGGCGACGACGGGCGGTCCCTTGCGCCCGGCCATCCACCCCATCACGGCGCCGGCCAGCACCCCGCACGTGTACCGGGCGATGGACACGTAGTCGAAGGTCGCCGGGTCGAGCCCGATCGTGGCGACGGCACAGAGCAGGCAGCTGACCGCCGTCGTGCCCCAGGCCGTCCGGCTCGACATCCAGCCCCGTCTCGCACCGCGGACCAGTGCGGGCAGGATCAGCAGGCCGAGGAGCGAGGCGACGACGGAGCCGTACGCGTGGGTGACCAGCACGGCGTCCACGGTGGCGATGAGGACCGCCACGACGATCACGACGCCGAGGACGCGCGAGAGTTGACGTCGGGGGATCAGGTTCAGCAGGCCCTCGCCCGGGCGGCGGGTGACGGTCGGGGTGCCGCCGGTCGGGTGCCACTCGAGGGCGACGGCGGTCCCGCGACCCGGTGCCGACCGGATGCTCGCAGAACCCCCCGCGAGGTGGACGCGTTCGAGGATCGACACGCGCACCCCGAGCCGCTCGGCGGACACCCGGTCCGGGTCGAAGCCCGTTCCGTCGTCCGAGACGGTGATGCGCAGGCCGCCGCCCTCGAGGCGCGTCGCCGTCGCCGCCCGGTCGGCCGAGGCTCCTGCATGACGGACGCTGTTGGTCAGGGCCTGCAGCGTCGCCGACACGAGCGCCTCGGCCGTCGCGGGCGGCAGCAGGACGTCGCGGACCGCGGCCAGGTCGACCCGGGCGGCAGCGCGCAGCGGGGCGAGTTCGGACTCGGCCGCCGAGACGACCTCGCCGAAGGGGACGGTCGTCGGCTGCAGGGTGGCGTGGTGGTCCACGTCGGAGACGATGTCGAGGGCCGACCGGGCGACGGCGGCGGTCCGCTCGGGGGAGTGGTCGCCGCCCGCCGTGAGGAGCGCGGCCAGGACGGTGTCGTGCAACAGCGCGTCGGTCCGCACCCGTTCGACCTCGGTGGCCTCCTGCCGTTGCTGGCCCTCGAACAGCAGCTGGGCGCGGTGTTCGGCCGCGTCGGCCTGGTCGGCCCGGGCCCGCAGGGCCTTCACGCCGACGACGAGTGCGGCGGCGAGCAGACCGAGGCCGATGAACTCCAGGAGGTTGTCGATGAACGGGAACCGTCCCCAGTAAGCGGCGGCGAGAGCCGCGTCGATGCCCCCGCAGATGATCCCGGCGCGCACGGGGTCGACCTCGGCCACCGCTGTGCAGGCGAACGCGACGAGGGACAACCCCACGAGCCACGGGATCGTCCCTTCGTCCACCGGTTCGCGATGGGTCTGGAACGGTTCGAGGACGAGCAGGCCGACGTAGGCCGCGACGGGGATCCACAGGCCTGCCCGGACGGGCCCCGGGCGACGGAGCAGCGCGAGCGGCAGGGCGGCGAGCATCGAGCCACCGAGGAACAGCGACACGACGACGAGCGGTGTCATCCCCGGCAGGTGGTCCGCCGTGAAGTCCGGCAGGGCGAGCAGCACCAGCGGGGACGCGGCGACGGCCAGCGTCGCCGCCATGCTCCGTTCCATCCCGACGCGCAGGGAGTCGTCCTCGGCAGGCGGGTCGACGGGCGGCGGGTCGACGGGCGGCGGGTCGACGGGCGGCGGACCGACGTGCGGCGGGCGGGGCGCCTCCGTGGCGTCACCGACCGCGGCAGGTGTGCGGGCAGACGTCTGATCCACGACACCTGCTGACACCCCTGAACGCTACGTCGCACGACGTCGCGGCACGAGGCCCCAGAACGGGCCGCGAGCGGCCGGCCCGGTCAGGAGGCGCGGTGCCGGTCCGACGGGCACCGCGCCTCCTCGGCTCACTCGCGTCGCACGCGAACGCCGACCGACTCGTACGGCCGCAGCTCCACTGCGACCGTCGAGCCCTGCAGCTCGAGCGGCCCGATCGTGTCGCCGAGGAAGGTCGTGCGCTCGACCGACGCGACGTCGACACCGAACCCGAGCGTGACCGTCGTGGCCTCGTCGGTGATCGACTGCAGCTGCACCAGCGACGAGGCCTCGCCGTCGGACACGACCGCGACGAGCCGCACCCGGTCGTCGTCGAGGGTGAGCAGCTCGACCGAGGCGCGCTCCTCGACCCCCGACGTGCCGGCCGGCACCGACGTCAGCGGCCGGACGAGGTCCGCGGTGGTCGCCAGCGCGACGGCCTCGACGGCCTGGCCCGGTCGGGCACGGACGCCGACCGCGTACTCGAAGGTCGCGTCGAAGCCCTGCTCGATCGGGAAGTTCGTGTCCCAGACGTTGTTGTGCACCCACGAGTACACCGTCGCCGCGCCCACCGGGTTCGTGCTCGCCGGGAACGGCGCGTAGGGCAGGCTGATCGTGCCCGGCATGACGAGCGGTGCGTCCTTCGTGACCCACGCCACCGCCTCCGGTCCGTCCTCGACGGTCACCCAGTTGCGGATCGCCCTCATGTGCTGCGGGGCGCCGGGCACGTGCGTGAGCCCCGAACCCGTCACGCCGCCGGACACCTCGTAGCGCACCGTCGGCTCGGCGGCCGCGAACGGGAACGCGAAGAACGCGCTCTCCTTCGTGCGGGTCACCGGCTTCGTCAGCCGGTTCGCGATCAGGAGGCGCGGCTCGCCGTGGCGCAGACGGAGCGTCACGCGGACCTCGTCCACACCGGGCGCGGAGAACGAGAAGACCAGCCGCTCCTCGACGGCGTCCGTCACCCGCTCGACCAGCACCGCCGGCCCACCGGTCGACCGGGACGCGAGCAGCTCGAGCCGGTCCGAGCTCCACAGCTTGTTGGCGAGGTGGTTCACCCCCGCACCCGACGACCCGTACTCGTCGTAGACGTACGCGTTGAAGCCGGTCGGGGCACCCGCGTCGACGAGCTCGCGCCCGGTGGCGAGCTCGACCAGCGAGCTGATCGCCGACGTCCGGGGGTCGACCCGCACCCGCAGGTACTCGTTCTCGAGGGTGAAGAGCTCGGCGGCCGACGTCGTCAGAGCCGGGTGCACGACGGGCTCGACCGGCGCCGACGCGGTCGCCACGACGTCGAGCCGGACGAAGCCCCAGGCCGGGACGTCCCGCACCTGCGCCGTGACCCACCGACCCGACTCGCGGTGCAGGCTGTTGGACTGGGCGTCCTCGACGTGGGGCAGGTCGTCGCCGCTGCGACCGTCGCGCAGGCCGATCGAGGCATCGAACGGCACCGTGGACTCCTTGAGCAGGAACCGCACGGCCCCCGTCCTCGTCGCGCCCGAGGCGTTCGCCACGACGATGCTCGTGAGGGCGCCGTCGGCCGCCCGCACGGCCTCGGCGAGGTAGACGAGCGCGTGTTCCTCGAGGTCGCGGCTGCGCTGGTGCGCGGCGATGCCCTGGCCCACCTTCCACTGCCACTGGCGCTCGCCGGAGTCGTACCCCTCGTCACCGTGGGTCCACGAGTTGCTCGCCCCCCAGGTGTGCTCGTTGAACATCGAGACGGCGTCGTAGACGTGGTCGGCGTCCGCCCGCTCGGTCGGCACGGCCGAGCCGCCGAGCCAGGCGGCCGCCTGCGAGAAGGACTGCGCGTCGCTGACCGACGCCTGCGCCTCCCGGGTCAGGGCCAGCGGCACCGCGCCGGAGCCGACTCCCTCGACCCACCAGTCGCCCCAGTCGCCCTCGACCGTGACGAGCTCGTCGCCGTGTCGCGCCTCGGCCTCGGCGAAGAAGTCCTCGTTCGTCGAGACCCTCAGCTGCGGCGACGTCCAGGTCTCGTTCCAGCGGCGCACGGTCTCGGCCAGGTGCAGGCGGGCCGGCCCGTTGTCGCCCATGAACCCCTGGGCGCGCAGGGGCAGGACGTCCCACGGGTAGCCGGGCCGCCCCCCGGCCTCCCCGCCGTGGGCACCGAAGACCCCGGGCGGGAACGGGTAGCCGCGGGTGGCGAGCGCCGTGAGGTAGGCCGGCAGGTACGTCTCGGCGACCTCGTAGTCCTCGGTGAGGCCCACCATCGGGCCCTCCATGTAGGCGAGGCCGTGGGGGCTGTCGGTCATCCAGACGATCACCGAGCCGCCGGCGGGGGTGCGCCACCGGGACATCCGCGGCAGGTCGAGCGCCCCGTTCGGGTGCGGCCTCGACCGGCCGGCCCCGTTGTGCGCCACCGCGAGGTACTTGCCCCCGACCCCCTGCAGGGCGTCGGGCAGGCCCGCGACCTGCCCGGGCACGTCGGTCTGCATCGCGGTCGTGAAGTCGATGCCGTGCTCGTCGCGGATGCGCCGCGCCTCGCGCAGCAGCTGGTGCCGTTCTTCGGTCGAGCAGGTGTCGGTGTGCAGGTTGTAGGGCAGCGCGCTCAGGCCGCCCCGCCCCTCCTTGACGAGGCGCACGAACTCCGCGACGGCCGCGGCGGGGCGGGGGCGCCCCCCGCCGGCGCAGGCCCCCCGCGCCCCGCCGGTCCCGCGGCCCCGGGCGGCGCCGGGCCAGTCGTCGGTCGCCGCGGCGAGCTCGACGACCGAGTCGAGGTACGACCGCTGCGACGAGATGACGTTCGTCTGGGGGTCGGTGTAGCCGAAGTCGAAGTGCGAGTGGTGGACGACGTGGACGTGCCAGTCGCGCGGGGGCTCGAGCGTGACCGCGATGACGTCCGCCCCGAGGCCGGGCAGGTGCACCTGCACCTCGGTCGGGGCGTCGCCCTCTCGGACCAGGAGGCGCGCCGACAGGTCGTCGGGAGCCGCCGGTCGACCGACGACCAGCTCCACCCCGTCGGCCCCCGTGATCGAGACGCGGTCGAGTGCCGCCAGCGTGGCGTCGTCGTCGACGAGGAGGCGCAGGCTCTGCGTGGGGACGCCGTCGACGGTGGTCTTCAGCGGCTCGGGCACGACGCGCACGCGCGCCCCGCCGACGGTGGCCGTCACGGCGGTGGCCCGGTCGAGCAGGCCGGCGCGGGCCTCGAGGTGGGACCAGGGCTGAGCGGAGACGAGGGCGGCTTCGGTCATCGGGGTGGTTCTCCAGACGGTGGTGCAAGGGACGGTGGTGCGGGGGACGTGGTGCGAGGGGGACG
>NZ_LHOZ01000079.1:0-48954 GCF_001297205.1 Frigoribacterium sp. RIT-PI-h
GTGCGGGGCGGGGCGGACATCACGTTCCTGCGCTGGTGGTTCGGTTCACGGTCTGCATCAACGGTAGGGTCGGCCTGGTCATTCGGACCCCGGTGGGGGATGATCAATCGCATTGGCTTCGTGAATGACGAGGTCTCGAGCCGGCACGACGAAGGAGGCGCGGTGTACGACCCCACGCTGCTCGCGACGTTCCTCGTCGTGGCCGAGACACGCAGCTTCACCCGGGCCGCGCAGCGCCTCGGCATCAGCCAGCCGACGGTCAGCCAGCAGGTCGGCCGGCTCGAGAAGGCCGCCGGCCGAACGCTCGTCGCCCGCGACACCCGCGACGTGCGCCTGACCGACAACGGCGACGCCATGGCCGGCTTCGCGCGGACCATCCTCGCCGCGCACGCCGCCGCCGAGAGCTACTTCAGCGGTTCGGCCATGCGGGGCCGCCTGCGTTTCGGTGCGGCCGACGACCTCGCCATCACCCAGCTGCCCCGCATCCTGCGCCACTTCCGCCAGCTCTACCCGCAGATCAACCTCGAGCTCACCGTCAACCAGTCCGCACCCCTGCGCCGCCGACTGGCCGCCGGCCACCTCGACCTGATCTTCGTCAAGCAGACCGCGGGCGAGTCCGACGAGGGCACGCGCGTCGCCGGCGACGCCATGGTCTGGATCGGCCAGGAGAAGCTCGTCGTCGAGCCCGGCCAGCCCGTGCCGCTCATCGCGTACCAGGCCCCGAGCCTCAGCCGGCAGATGGCCATCGACGCCCTCGAGCGCGCCGGCCGAACCTGGCGGATCACCTGCAACACGCGCGACGTCAACGGCGTCCTCGCCGCCGTGCGCGCCGGCATGGGGGTCGCCGTGTTCCCGTTCTCGCTCATCCCCACCGACCTCGTCAAGGTCAGCGACCGGTTCTCGCTGCCCACCCTCGGTGACGTCGACTACGTGCTCGTCGCCAACCCGGGCGCCGCCCGCGAGCCCGTCGACGCCCTCATGTCGGCCATCACCAGCCGGGGCGTCAGCCGCGCCGTCTGACCCGGGCCGTGCGCTCGAGCCGCCCGGCCGTCCCGGCGCGCCGCCCACACCCCACCCCGGGAGGCGCGCGCAAGATGGTCGCATGAGTCACCGCCCCACACGCCGCCAGAAGTCCGCCGCCCGTCGGGACGCCCGCGTACTCGCCGCGATCCTGGGCGGTTCCGGCCTCCTGCACCTCGCCAAGCCCGCGGTCTACGACGCGGTCGTCCCGAGGAGCGTCCCCGGACCGGCCCGGTTCTGGACGCTCAGCTCGGGTCTCGCCGAGGTCGGCATCGCCGCCGCCCTCCTCGCTCCGAGGACGCGTCCGGTCGGCGGGCTCGCCGCCGCCGCGCTGTTCGTGGCCGTCTTCCCGGCGAACGTCTCGATGGCCCTGCGCGCCGTGAAGAGCGAGCGGGCCACGACGGGGCGCACGGCCGTCACCCTCGTCCGGCTGCCGTTGCAGGTGCCCCTGGTGACACGGGCGCTCGGCGTGCACCGCGCCTCCTAGTCTCCCGAGCGCCTCGGCGGTCGAGAGGCGGTGGGCGGCGTTGCAGCGTGCACCCCGGCACGCCCTATCCTGTTCTCTTCCCCCTCGACATCCGATCTCACCGGAGACGCATCGCCATGGCCACGAACGCCCCCGCCACCACGCCGCCGAGACCCGGAGTCGGGGGCACCCTCGACCGGTTCTTCGAGATCACGCAGCGCGGCTCGAGCTGGGCGCGCGAGATCCGCGGGGGCGTCGTCCCGTTCGTCACGATGGCCTACATCGTCATCCTCAACCCGCTGATCCTCGGTGGCTTCAGCGCCGACCAGGCGGCGAAGGACGTGGCCGGCAACTGGCTGCAGAACGGTCAGGTGGGCGCGGTCACCGCCCTCACCGCCGGGGTCATGACGATCCTCTTCGGCACCGTCGCGCGCCTCCCGTTCGCGTTCGCCGCCGGCCTCGGCATCAACTCGTTCCTGGCCGTCAACGTGGTGCAGGACGTCACCTGGCCCGAGGCCATGGGCCTCGTGGTGATCAACGGGCTCGTCATCACGATCCTCGCCGTGACCGGCCTGCGCAGCATGATCTTCACCGCCGTTCCGGCCGCCCTCAAGACGGCGATCACGGTCGGCATCGGCTTGTTCATCGCGTTCATCGGCCTGGTCGACTCGGGCTTCGTCCGCACCAGCGGCACGTCGTCGCCGCCCCTGCAGCTCGGCGACGCCGGCTCGGTGGCGACCCTGCCGACGATCACCTTCGTCATCGGCCTGCTCGTCATCGGGGTGCTGATGGCCCGCAAGGTGCGCGGGGCGATCTTCATCGGCATCGTCGCCACCACCGTCATCGCCATCGCCCTGCAGGCGATCTTCCAGGTGCCGCCGTCGAACGGCCAGAACCTCGACGACTGGAACCTCAACGCCCCGGTGCTGCCCACCCAGATCGTGGCCCTGCCGGACCTGTCGCTCGTCGGCCAGTTCAGCTTCGGCGCCTTCGCCCGCATCGGCGTGCTGTCGGCCGTCATGCTGGTCTTCACCCTCGTCTTCACCAACTTCTTCGACGCCATGGGCACGATGACCGGCCTCGCCAAGGCCGGCGACGTCGCGGACGCGAACGGCACCTTCCCGCGCCTTCGCTCGGCCCTGATCGTCGAGGGCGTCGGCGCGGTCGCCGGTGGCGCGACGAGCTCGTCGTCGAACACCGTGTTCGTCGAGTCCGCCTCGGGCATCGGCGAGGGCGCCCGGACCGGATTCGCCTCGGTCGTCACCGGCGCGCTGTTCCTGCTCGCCATGTTCTTCACCCCGCTGACCCAGGTCGTGCCGCTCGAGGTCGCGGCCTCGGCCCTCGTGATCGTCGGCGCGCTGATGGTGTCGCAGATCAGCCAGATCGACTGGACCGACTTCTCGGTCGCACTGCCGGTGTTCCTGACGATCATCACCATGCCGCTGACGTACTCGATCGCGAACGGCATCGGCGTCGGTTTCGTCAGCTGGGTGGTCGTGCGGGCGTTCGCCGGGAAGACCCGCACGATCAGCCCGCTGCTGTGGATCGTGGCCGCGGGCTTCCTGGTCTACTTCGTGCGCGGCCCGATCGAGGCCCTGCTGGGCTGACCCCACCGGCTCGCCTCCCCGAGATGTCACGACATGCCGCTCACCTCCGTAGGTGAGCGGCATGTCGTGAATTCTCGACCTCGACGCCCGGCGCGGCTACCCTGAGCGCCAGGCGGGGACGGTGCCGCCGGTCACCTCGAGGAGGCGCGACATGCCCCGCATCACCCCCGCGCTCTGGTTCGGTCGTGACATCGAGACCGCGGCGGACTTCTACGTCGCCCTGTTTCCGTCGTCGCGCGTCACCGACGTGTCGCGCTACCCCGACGATTTCCCCGACGCGTCGATGGCGGGCCAGGCGCTCGTCGTCGACCTCGAGCTCGACGGCCAGCCGTACCGCCTGCTGAACGGCGGCGACGGCGGTCCGAAGCCCACCGAGGCCACGTCGTTCTCGATCTCGGTCGAGACACAGGACGAGCTCGACCACTACTGGGACGCCTTCGCCGCGGACGGCGGGCAGGAGGGGCGGTGCGGCTGGGTGACGGACCGTTGGGGCTTCTCCTGGCAGGTCGTCCCGTCGGTGATGGACCGCTACCTCGGCGGACCCGACCCCGAGGGCGCCGCCCGGGCCATGGCCGCGATGATGGGCATGAACCGGCTGGTCATCGCCGAACTGGCTGCGGCCTACGAGGGGTGAGCGACGCGCTCGCCCGCGCCGCGCCTCCTCGTCCCGGTCACCAGTCGTGGACGGTGCCGTCGGCCAGACGGTTGTACGGCAGGTAGGCCTGTGCGTACGGGTACGCCGCGGCGGCCTGCTCGTTCAGCTCGACGCCGATGCCGGGCTGCTCGCCCGGGTGCAGCATGCCGTCCTCGAAGGTGAAGCTCTGCTCGAAGACCTCGTCGGTCTTCGCGCCGTGCTTCATGTACTCCTGGATGCCGAAGTTGTGGATCGCGAGCCCGAGGTGCATCGCGGCCGCCATGCCCACGGGCGAGATGTCGGTCGGACCGTGCATGCCCGACTTGATCTGGTACTGCGAGGCGTACTCGAGCACCTTCTTCAGGTGGGTGATGCCGCCCGTGTGCGTCACGGCGCTGCGCACGTAGTCGATCAGCTGCTCGCGGATGATCTGCTGGTAGTCCCAGACGGTGTTGAAGATCTCACCGATGGCCAGCGGGGTCGTCGTGTGCTGGCGGACGAGCCGCAGGGCCTCGGGGTTCTCGGCCGGGGTGACGTCCTCGAGCCAGAACAAGTCGTAGGGCTCGAGGCTCTTGCCGAGCCGCGCCGCCTGGATCGGGGTCATGCGGTGGTGGCCGTCGTGCAGCAGGGGGATCTCGGGGCCGAACTCGGCCCGCACCGCCTCGAACACGGTGGGCACGTGCCGCAGGTACGAGCGGGTGTCCCAGTCCTCCTCGTTCGGCAGGGCTCCACGCTGGGCGGGTTCGTGGTCGTAGCGCACGCCGTTGTTGGCGTCGAACGTGGCGTTCGAGGCGATCCCGTAGATGGACTTCAGGCCGGGCACGCCGGTCTGGACGCGGATCGCCTTGTAGCCCTGCTCCTGGTGGTCGCGGACGCTGTCGAACAGTTCCTCGAGGTCCTTCCCCGAGGCGTGGCCGTAGGTCAGCAACCCGGTGCGCGAGGCGCCCCCGAGCAGTTGGTAGAGGGGCAGGCCGGCGACCTTGGCCTTGATGTCCCACAGGGCGACGTCGACGGCGGCGATGGCGGCCATCGTGACCGGCCCGCGCCGCCAGTAGGCACTGCGGTAGAGGAACTGCCAGGTGTCCTCGATGCGGGCCGGGTCCCGCCCGATCAGCAGGGGTACGACGTGTTCGGTCAGATAGGCGACGACGGCGAGTTCGCGCCCGTTCAGGGTCGCGTCGCCGAGGCCGGTGACGCCGTCGGACGTCGTGATCTTCAGCGTCACGAAGTTGCGGTCGGGGCTGGTGACGATCACGTCGGCTCTGTCGATGATCATGCGGTGTCCTCTGGAGCTCGCGTCCAGGCGACGTCGATGTCACCCGGGCTGGTCCCTCCACTCTGGCGCATGCGTGAGCGGGAGGCGAGCCCGGGAGGCGCGGGTCAGCGCATCTCGAGCGACACCTTGGTCGTCGGCGCGGGGAACGCCCGCTCGAGCTGGACGAAGGCCTGGTCGTCGAGGTCGACCGCCAGCGCCGCCGCGTTCTCGAGCGTGTGCTCGGCCGTGCCCGCCTTGACGGCGACCATCAGGTCGGGCACGAGGCGCAGCACCCAGGCCAGGGCGAGCTGGGCCGACGAGATGCCGAGGTCGGTCGCCACCTGCTCGAGCACGGGGTGGCCGAGCAGCTCGCCGCCGTCGACGGGGGAGTAGGAGGTGAGCGGCACGCCGTGCTCGCGTGCCCAGGGCAGCAGGTCGAACTCGGGTCCGCGACGGGCCAGGTTGTAGAGGACCTGGTTCGTCTGGACGTTCTCGCCACCGGGCACCGAGAGCAACTCCTGCAGGTCGTCGACGTCGAAGTTGCTGACGCCCCAGCCGCCGATCGCGCCCTCGGCGACCAGCGCCTCCAGGGCGTCGACCGTCTCGGCGAGGGGATGGCGTCCGCGCCAGTGCAGCAGGTAGAGGTCGAGGCGGTCGGTGCCCAGCCGCCGGAGGCTGGCGTGGCAGGCGTCGACGGTGCCCTGCCGCGAGGCGTTGCTCGGCAACACCTTGCCGACCAGGAACACCTCGTCGCGGCGACCCACGATCGCCTCGCCGACCAGTGACCCGGACCGCCCGCCGCCGTACATCTCGGCGGGGTCGACCATCGTCAGGCCGGCGTCGAGGCCGGCTCGCAGGGCGGCGATCTCGTCGCCGCGGCGGCGCGGGTCGTCGCCGAGGTTCCAGGTGCCTTGGCCGGGGGCCGGGCCGACCCGGCCGTCGGGCAGGGTGGCGGCAGGGTTGGTCGGTGTGGCGGGGGTGGTCATGCCGGGGGATGGTAGTCGTCGGCCGGTGGGGTGGGTCCGGCGGTCGGTGTCGCGGGCGGTGCCCCGGCCGTCGACGTGGTCGGTCCGGTCGGCCCGGCGGTCACCTCGCGGGCCAGGAGGGTGGCCGCGGCGACGGCCGCCGGCATGACGAGCACCGCCCCGAGCGGGACGAAGAACAGCAGGTAGGTCGCGGTGCCCAGCCCCAGGGTGCGCGCCCGGTTGACGGCGAGCTCGCGGCGGCGCTCGGTGAGCGAGCGGCCCCGGGCGTCGAAGGCGTAGCCGGTGAGCTCGACCGCGAGGAACCATCCACCGACCAGCGCACCGACGACCGGCACGACGGTCTGGCCGACGACCGGCACGAATTTTCCGACGAACAGGAGGACGCCCACCCCGGCCGTGGCCAGCAGCAGTCGGAGCGAGTCGCCGGCACTCCGGGCGAGCCCGCGCCAGAAGCCGCGATCGACGTCGGCCGGCGGGTCGCCCTCTCGCTCTTCGGCGCGGCGCCAGATGCGCTCGTAGAAGGGGTCGCCGACGAGCAGGGTCACCGCGGTGAACGCGACGACCGCGAGCAACACGGCCAGGGCCGCCACGGCGACACCTCCGCCGAGGCGCACGAGGGTGCGCGACCACTCGGGCCACTCGTCGGCGAACGGCGTCACGGCGCGGGCGATGTCGTCTGCCGCGAGACCGACGACGACGAGGGCGGCCACGAAGACCGCGCTCACGACGAGGGCGGGCACCGCACCTAGCAGCATCAGCCGTGGGGACGTCGCCCACAGTCGCAGCCCTCGCCCGAGCAGGCCCACCCCACCGAAGAACTCCCCGATCACCGCCACCGGGCGAGCGTATCCGGTGCAGGAGGCGCGGGCGCGGTCGCAGGGGACGTCGCGTCCGTCGGTCCCCGCCCGGTCGGCTCCTCCCCAGTCCCACGAGGAGCGGACCCCTCCACAGGCTGGGTGCGGGCAGGTCCTCACCGCGGCGCGGTCCGCCAGCCTCGGACCATGACGATCATCGACGCCTACCCACCCGTACTCGCCCCCGACCCCACCGACGAGCAGCTCGAGGACTTCGTCGACGAGTTCTGCCTCGAGCCCTGCGACGACCGCGCGCTGCTGTGGATCTACCTCGGGCCGGACGGCGTCCCCGTCGCGCCGCCCATCGCGCTCGGCGGCTCTCCGGTCGAGCCCACCCGTGACGGGGTCGAGACCCTGGCCCTGCGCATCGTCGAGGTGGCGGCCTGGGTCGACGCCACGTCCGTCCTGCTGGTGTGGCAGAGCACCGACGAGTCGCTGACGGCGTCGTGCGACGACCAGCGGTGGGCCGCGGCGATCCTGGCGGTGATCGAACCCGGCGACCTCACGGTCCATCCGCCGATGCGTCGCACCCCGTCCGACGTCCGCCCCCTCCTCCCGGTGGACTGAGGCATGCGCGTCCGCGGAGGCTCCCGACCCTTCGACCCCGATCCCGACCTCCTCCGACTCCCCGTCCTCGGGCCCGACGCCGACGACCGGGCGTTGCTCGACCACGCGACCGAGTTGTGCGCCGAGAGGTGCGATCGCGAGGTCGTGCACTTGGCCTTCCTCGACGGCGCCGGTCGGCAGGTCGCCCCCGCCGGTCGTCTGCACAACGTGCCGCGACTGCCGCGGCGACGTGACGTCGACGAACTGGTCGACCTGTTCCGGCATCAAGGACTCCGGGCGAGAGCGCGGCAGGTGGTGTGCGTCTGGCAGACGGTCGACGACGACGAGCTCGACCGGGTCGCGGTCGACGCCTGGGTCACCGGCTTGACCCGGTCGCTCGGAGCCGGGCCCCTCCGGTTGCGGGCGTTCTGGCATCGCACGCCGTCGGGGTTCACCGTGCCCGGACGGTTCGGCGACCGGGCGGGCGGGGCAGCCGGTGACTAGCGTCGACGGGGTGTCGCATCGACGCGGCACCACCGAGAAGGGTCGTCCATGAAGTTCAGGTACCTCGGCAACAGCGGGCTCAAGGTCAGCGAGCTCACCTACGGCAACTGGCTCACCCACGGGTCCCAGGTCGAGAACGACACGGCGACGCGCTGCGTCCGCGCGGCCCTCGACGTGGGCATCAGCTCGTTCGACACGGCCGACGTCTACGCCAACACCCAGGCCGAGACGGTCCTCGGCGAGGCGCTGAAGGGTGAGCGTCGCGAGTCGCTCGAGATCTTCACCAAGGTCTACGGTCCCACCGGACCGAAGGGGCACAACGACACCGGGCTCAGCCGGAAACACATCACCGAGTCGATCAACGGGTCGCTCACACGCCTTCAGACCGATTACGTCGACCTCTACCAGGCACACCGGTACGACGTCGAGACGCCCCTCGACGAGACGATGGAGACCTTCGCCGACCTCGTCCGCCAGGGCAAGGTGCTCTACATCGGCGTCTCGGAGTGGAACGCCGAGCAGCTGCGCGAGGCGCACGCCCTGGCCCGCGAGCTGAAGATCCAGCTCGTCTCGAACCAGCCCGAGTACTCGCTGCTCTGGCGGGTCATCGAGGGCGAGGTCGTCCCGGCCTCGGCCGAGCTCGGCATCTCGCAGATCGTCTGGTCGCCCGTCGCGCAAGGCGTCCTGACCGGCAAGTACAAGGTCGGTGCCGAATTGCCGCAGGGTAGCCGGGCGACCGACCAGAAGGGCGGAGCGGGCATGATCGAGCGCTGGCTGCGCGACGACGTCCTCGACGCCGTGGCCCAGCTCGAACCGATCGCGGCCGACCTGGGCCTCACGCAGGCCCAGCTCTCGTTGGCCTGGGTGCTGTCGAACGAGAACGTCGCCTCGGCGATCATCGGGGCCTCGCGTCCCGAGCAGGTCGAGTCGAACGCGAAGGCCTCGGGAGTGACCCTCGAGGCCGACGTCCTGTCGCGCATCGAGTCGATCTTCGACGGCCTCGCCGAGACGGACCCGCGCAAGACGCAGATGCCGAGCGGCCGCGAAGCCTGACCGACACGACACGACACGACGACGAGCGTGTCGGATCAGGCCGCCGGGACCTCGAAGGTCGCCGAGATCACGGCGCGGGCCAGCGTGTGGAAGTGCAGGTTGAAACCGAGGTAGGCCGGGCTGGCGGTCTCGTCGACCCCGATCTTCTCGACGTCGAGGGCGTGCACCGCGACGAAGTAGGTGTGCGGTCCGTAACCCTCGGGCGGAGCGGCACCGACGTAGCGGGCGAGCCCGCCGTCGTTCTGCAGCTGGATCGCACCCTCGGGCAGACCCGAGCCCTGGTCGTCACCGGCACCGGAGGGCAGCGACGTCGTGGTGGCGGGAAGGGCGGCCCCGGCCCAGGGCCAGAATCCCGAGCCCGTGGGGGCGTAGGGGTCGTAGACGGTGACGGCGTAGCTCTTGGTGCCCTCGGGGGCGCCGGACCAGCTCAGCTGGGGGCTGGCGTCGTCTCCGCCGGGGCCCATGATGCCGCTCACCTGGGCTCGTTGCAGCTCGCCCCCGTCGGTGAGGTCCGTGCTCGAGAGCTCGAACTCGGGCACGATGCCGATGATGTCGTACGGGCGGGTCAGGTTGGCGTCGGCCATGGCTGTCTCCTGTTCGTTCGGGGTGGTCGTGACGGTGCGCCCGCCCCCGAGGGGCGGGCGCACCGGTGGTGGGGTCAGGCCGCGTCGAGCCGCTGGATCTCGTCGGCCGACAGCTTGATCGACGTCGCCGTGGCCGAGTTCATGATCGTCTGCGGGCGGGTCGACCCCGGGATCGGGACGACGAGTTCGGACTTGGCGAGTTCCCAGGCGAGCGTCAGCACCTGGGGGGTGACCCGTCGGGCGTTGGCGATCTCGGCGAACACGGCGTGCTTCGCCCCGAGCTCACCCGCGTTCGTGATCCCGCCGAGGGGGCCCCACGGCAGGAACGCGATGCCCATCTCGTCGCACAGCACGAGCTCCGCCTCACTCGAGCGGAACGCGGGCGAGTACTGGTTCTGGACGGAGACGAGGCGCCCGTCGAGGACGTCGTTCGCCTCGCGGATCTGGTCGGGGGTGGCGTTCGAGATGCCTGCCATGCGGATGACGCCCTCGTCGAGCAGCTCCGCCAGGGCGCCGATCGAGTCGGCGTAGGGCACCGCCGGGTCCGGGCGGTGGAACTGGTACAACCCGATCGTCTCGACGCCGGGCCGCTTCGCGGGGGCCCTGGCGGCCTCCTTCAGGTAGGCCGGGTCGCCGTTCTGCGCCCAGGCTCCCGCCTCGGGACGGAGGTGCCCGCCCTTCGTCGCGACGAGCACCTGGCCGGTGTCGGCGTGGTAGCTCTTGAGCGCCTTGGCGATGAGCAGCTCGTTGTGTCCGACCTCGTCCTTGCCTGCCTGATGGTAGGCGTCGGCCGTGTCGATCAGGGTGATGCCCTGCTCGAGTGCGGCGTGGATGGTGGCGATGCCTTGCTTCTCGTCGGGTCGGCCCTCGATCGACAAGGGCATGCCGCCCAGGCCGATCGCGCTGACCGTCATGTCTCCGATTGTCCTGGTCTTCATGTCGTCCTCCGGTTCACCACGCGTAGTCCTCGGGCGACGTCTCGTGCCCGGGGAAGATCTCGTCCAGCCGCGCCAGCGCGGCCTCGTCCAGCTTCACGTCGACGGCGGCGACCGCCGACTCCAGTTGTGCCATGGTCCGCGGGCCCGTGATCGGTCCCGTGACGCCCGGCTGGTGCAGCAGCCACGCGAGGGCGACCTCGCCTGGGGCGTGCCCGATCTCCCGCGCGAAGGCCTCGTAGGCCTCCAACTGGTCGCGGTGCTCGGCGACGTAGTCGGCGCTCCGTCCCTCGAGTCGACGCGACCCCTCTTCGGTCTTCTCGATCACGCCACCGAGCAGGCCACCGTTCAGCGGCGACCACGGGATCATGCCGAGACCGTAGTGCCGGGCGGCCGGAAGGGTCTCGCGCTCGACGTCCCGAACGATCAGGTTGTAGATCGACTGCTCGCTGACGAGCCCGCTGAAGTGCCGGGCCTTCGCGGCCTCCTGGGCCTGAGCGATGTGCCAGCCGGCGAAGTTGCTGCTGCCGACGTAGAGGACCTTGCCCTGCTGGACCGCGACCTCCATCGCCTGCCAGATCTCGTCCCACGGGGTCTCACGGTCCACGTGGTGGAACTGGTAGAGGTCGATGTGGTCCGTCTGGAGTCGCTTGAGGCTCGCGTCGAGCGCACGTCGGATGTTCAGCGCACTGAGCTTCCCGTCGTTCGGCCAGTCGCCCATGTCGCCGTACAGCTTGGTGGCGAGGACGGTCTTCTCCCGTCGCCCACCCCCGCGGGCGAACCACCGACCGATGATCTGTTCGGTGATGCCTTCGCCCTTCTCCCAGCCGTAGACGTTCGCCGTGTCGAAGAAGTTGACGCCGAGCTCGTGCGCCCGGTCCATGATCGCGTGGGAGTCGTCCTCCGTCGTCTGCGGCCCGAAGTTCATCGTGCCGAGCACGGCCCGGGAGACGGACAACCCTGTGCGTCCGAGGTGTGTGTAATCCATGTTCCCTGGCTACCCCCTCGCGGGGCGTGGTGCTCACAGGAAGGCCCCCTAACGTCGCCGTCATGGACGAGCAGCCCGAGACCCCGGACGGCGCGCCCCCGGTCGAGAACCGCGGGGTCGGCCCGCACCGCGGCAGGCGGCGCCGTGCCCTGCGCGACGGTCACGCGAGGATGCGACTCCGGCTCGACGGGCATCCACGCCTCCGATTGCTCTACAAGATCGGCGTCGGGCTGCTCGGCGCTCTGATCGTCGTCGTCGGCTTGGTCCTCGTCCCGCTGCCCGGGCCCGGTTGGCTCATCGTCTTCGTCGGCGTCGCCGTGCTCGGCACCGAGTTCCCGGCCGCCCACCGCATCACCCAGTGGGTGCGTCGACTCGCGCGGCGCGCCCGTCTCCGGTGGCGCGCCTGGCGGGTGGCCCGGTCGGTGCGCCGATCGTCGACCGTGGACCCCTCGGCCGCCCCGTCGCGGTGAACCGCAGGGCCGACCGCGTCCCGGCGGCCGTCGACGGGACGTCCAGCGGACGTTCGGTAATGTCGCCGTCGTGACGCCCAGTCCCGCCTCCGCCACGCCCTACGAGGTGCTCGGCGTGCCGTCGACGGCGTCGACCGACGACCTGCGCCGGGCCTACCGACGGCTGGCCCGCCAGACCCACCCCGACCTCGGGGGCACCGCTCAGGCCTTCCGCGACCTGCAGCACGCCTGGCAACAGGTGGGCACGCCCGAGGCCCGTGCCGCCTACGACCGGGGGGCGGGCTCACGAAGCACCGCTCCCACGGGCAGCGCGCGGTCCGCGGGGTCGAGTGCCCCCGGCTGGTCACCGCCGCCCCGCGAGCCGGCTCGCACCGATTCCAAGCCCAAGGCCCGGGTCCACGGTCACCCCGGGGGTGCGAACCGCGAGCGGTACCTCGGCCTAATGCGCGAGTGGGTCGGTCGGGGAGTCCCGCTCGACGACCCGTACGACGAGCGCCTCGTCCGGAGCGCGCCTCCCGAGATCCGTCACGTCCTGGCCGACGCCATGGCCGAAGAGGCCACCGTGGCCGCGGTCACCGAGCTCGGCATCGGCTTCACCATCTGGAGCGACGTCGACGCGGGTGCCGAGGGCAAGCTCGACCACGTCGTGCTCGGACCGTCGGGCCTCTTCGCAGTCCAGTCCTCCGACTGGGGCAGCGAGGTCCAGGTGTCCCGGGGCGAGCTCGTCGGTCGGGGCATCCCCGCCGACGAAGAGCCCGTCCGCGACCTCACGCGTCAGGCCCGGGCCGTCCGACGAGAGACCCGCGTGTCGTTCACGGCCCAGTTGATCGTCGTGCCCGACGACGACTTCGCTCCCGCCCTCGAGAAGGTCGGGCGGCGCGCGGGCGGCACCTGGGTCGTGCGCCGGTCGCTGCTGCCGCAGGTCCTGCGGCACGGGCCCGAGCTCGGCGACCGCACGAGCATCTCGGACGTCTTCGAGGTGCGGGCGCGACTGCAGCAGGCCATTCGGTTCGTCTGACGGGGGCTGGTGCCCGACGTCCGACAGGGTCCACGCTGGGCGGGACGCCGGCGTCCGTCCCGCGCCGGAGAGGGGCCACCGTGTTCCGTCCGCAGTCCGGCTGGACCGGGTTCGGCGTCGACGACGTGCCCGCCGCCACGTCCTTCTCCCGCGACGTCCTCGGCCTCGAGACCGAGGTCGTCGTCGACGACGCCGCCCTCGACGGGCTGGCCGAGCTCGGTCTCGAACCACAGCATCTCGGCGGCCGCTCCGACGAGCGTGGTGTGATGCGCGGGCGCAGCGTGGGGTGGGCCCCGACATCGCCTGGTTCACGGACCCGGCCGGCAACGTCTTCTCCGTGCAGCAGCCCTGACCTGCTCGACCCGACACCGGACCCGAGGAGGCGCGGTGCTGGAACCGGGGGAGGGCTGGCCCGACATCGGGTCGCGGGCCAGCCCCATGCATGCCTTCGGAGCTCCCGCCCCGTCGGTTTGGTCGCCCGCCACCGCGTCGACCGGTCGACGTGACGTCCTGCGCGCGACGCGGGCACCGCCTCCTCGTCCCTGTGGCAAGCTCGACCGTGTGAACACGCAGGAGCCCGCGGACGGCTGGGTCGAGGCCCCCGACGGACGTCGGTTCTGGGGCCGCGCCGGGGCCGCGGGTCTGCTCGTCGTCGACCCCGACGACCGGGTGCTGCTGCAGCACCGGGCCGACTGGAGTCACTTCGGCGGCACGTGGGGGCTGCCCGGCGGCGCCCGCCATCACGGCGAGAGCGCGGTCGAGGGCGCCCTGCGCGAGAGCGGTGAAGAGGCAGCCGTGCCGCGCGACGCGTTGCGACTGCTGTTCGCGGCCGAGCTCGACCTCGGCTTCTGGTCGTACACGACCGTCGTGGCCCGCGCCGTGCGTCCGTTCGAACCCGTGGTGTCCGACGCCGAGAGCATCGCCCTGGGCTGGGTGCCCGCCGACGAGGTGGTCGGTCTCCCGTTGCACCCCGGTTTCGCCGCCTCGTGGCCGAGGCTCCGGCCCGAGCTCAGGAGCGATGTGCACGTCGTCGTCGACGTCGCGAACGTCCTCGGCTCCCGACCCGACGGATGGTGGCGCGACCGCGTCGGCGCCACGAACCGGTTCCTGGACACCCTCTCGCGCGGCGCCCGGGACGGAGTGGCCGAGTCGTTGGTCTCGTCCGGCGGCGGAGGGGACGACACGCCGGTCGCGCCGAGTGGGCCGGACCGGAGTGCCTCCCCGACGGACGCCGCGGCGTTCGCGGACGGCACCGCCGCCGAACCGCCCGGGGCACCCACCTGGCGGTGGCCGGAGACGACCGCCGTCGTCGAAGGCGAGGCGCGGGCCGTCGGCGACACGTTCCCCGGTCTGACCGTCGACCGTGCCGAGGCCGACGGCGACTCGGCGATCGTGGCCCGCGTGCGCGGCCTGCGCGACGTGTCCGGCGTGGCGCCCCGTGTCGTCGTCGTGACCGCCGACCGGGGCCTCACCGATCGGGTGGCCGCCCTCGGGGCGACCGTCGTGCGTCCCGGCGTCTTCCGCCACGCCGTCGGCCTCGACTGACACGGACGGACGGGCCCGCACCACCGACCGGTGGCGCGGGCCCGTCCGTCCCCGATCTCGGATCAGGCGGCGGGTCCGTCGCCCAACGTGACCGTCGCGGTGTGGGACGTGCCGGCCGTGTCGGTCCAGGTGACCGAGACCTGGTCGCCCGAGTCGTGAGCCTGGATCGCGGCCGTGAGTGCGGACGAGTCCGCCACGGCCGTCCCGTCGATCGCGGTGATCACGTCGCCGGCCACGAGGCCGGCCGACGCGGCCGCGCTGCCCTCGACGGTGCCGGCGATCGTGACGCCGCCCGCGGTGCCGGTCGCCGTGCTCGAGATCTGCGCGCCGAGGAAGGCGGGCAGGCCGATCTGCACGGTGGAACTCCCCGTGCCCGACTGGATCTGCTTGGCGATCGACAGGGCGTGATCGATCGGGATGGCGTACCCGGTGATCGTCGAGGAGCCCTGCGAAGCCGCCGTCACGATGCCGACGACGTCGCCGTCGCCGTCGCGCAGCGGGCCGCCGGAGTCGCCCGAGACCACGTCCGCGTCGACCTCGATGAGACCCGACAGCGACTCGGTGCCCGAGCCGGACTCGCTCTGGACCGTGATCGACTGGTCCGTGGCGAGGACCGTGCCCTGGGCGGTGACCAGGTCGCCCGTGCCCTCGGCGTTGCCCGTCGAGTGGACGACGTCCCCCGTGGCCACGTCGCCGGACGAGTCGAAGCTCACCGGGGTGAGGCCGGTCGCGTTCTGCAGCTTGAGCACGGCCACGTCGTTCGTGGCGTCCGTGCCCACGACGTCGGCCGTGTAGGTCTCGCCCGTCGACTCGACGGTCACCTGGATGCTGGTCGCGCCCTGGACGACGTGGTTGTTCGTCAGGATGAGCCCGCCCGAGGTCAGGATCATGCCCGTGCCCGCGGACTTGTACGAGGCGTCGTAGTTCAGGGTCGACACGATGGTGACGACGCCGGCCTTCTCCTCGTCGGTCGCCGCCGTGGCGCTGGTCTGGGTCGAGGTCCCCTGCTGCGACGACCCGCCCTGTGACGATCCGTCCTGCGGGGTCGAGCCGCCGAACGGGGACGTCGAGCCGCTCGACCCGCTGCCCGGCTGCGTGAGCTGGGGCAGCAGCTCGAGGGCCTGGCGTTCGCTGGCGGCCTGTGCCGCTGCGGTTCCGGCCGAGCGACCGGCGGCGGAGGCACCCCCCCCCGCCGCACCCGCGACGATGACGACGGCCGCCGCCGCACCGGTGAGGGCGAGCCACTTCTTCGACCGGCGGGGCCTGGGCGAGCCGCCGAAGGCTGGGGGCACCGTGCCGTGTGCACCGTCACCACCGGTCGTCGCGGGCGTTCCCGGCGTCGCGGCGTACGACTGGCGCGCGTCGTCGTGGGCCATCCAGGTCGGGGCCGCCGAAACGGAGCGTGCGTCGGACGCGCCGGTGACGTGGGGGGGCGTGTGTGCCTCGGCGGGCTGCCCGGTGGCCTGCTCGGCGTTCTCCCCGCCCTGCTGCTCGGTCGACGCGGAGGGCGTCACGGGCGTGGCGTCGTCCGGGGTGCCGGTGGTGTCGCCGTCTCGGTCGTTCATGGTGTGCCTCCTGTGGCGGTGGTGGTGACGATGGGTCCATGGAACGGTGCGACCCCAAGAGATCCCTATGACCAGACCCTGAGGCGGTGGGGAGTCCCATGAGGAGGCGCGGTGAACGAAGCCGAGATCGTCTCACCACGGCCGGTACCCGCCATCCGGGCGGGCGGTCCCCGAAATCGGTTCCCGACGAGGGTCGGAGTTCCGATACGCTGGGACGCCAAAGGAGGTCCACGATGGCACAGCCCGCCAACCCGGCACCCGGCGAGCAGGACCGCGCTCCCGGCGCCCCTCGCGAGGTCGACACGACCCTCAGCTTTAACGAAGAGTTCCAGGCGCAACTGGCAGCCCTCGAGGGAGGCGTGTCCACCGACGAGCGTGACGCCGTCGCCGCCCTGCCTTCGGGTTCCGCGCTCCTCGTGGTCCGCCGCGGCCCCAACATCGGCGCACGATTCCTCCTCGACTCCGACGTCACGATCGCCGGGCGTCACCCCGAGGCCGGCATCTTCCTCGACGACGTCACGGTCAGCCGCAAGCACGCCGAGTTCCGCCGCGAGGGCCTCAGCTTCAGCGTGCACGATCTCGGGTCGTTGAACGGCACCTACTTCGACGGTGTCCGCATCGACGAGGCCCGGCTCTCCGACGGGGCCGAGGTCCAGGTCGGCAAGTTCCGCCTCACGTTCTACGCATCGCGGGTCGACCTCGCGAACCTGGCGATCAAGTAGTCGTGCCCCGCACCGCCGCCGCCCGGTCGTCGCAGACCGGGCCGTCCGACCTGTTGACGATCGGGCAGGTCCTCTCGCGGCTGAAGCCCGAGTTCCCCGACCTGTCGAACAGCAAGCTGCGCTTCCTCGAAGAGCGCGAGTTGGTCACGCCGGTGCGCACCCCGTCCGGCTACCGCAAGTTCTCGCCGGCAGACGTCGAGCGCCTCCGCTTCATTCTCGGGCTCCAGCGTGACCACTACCTGCCGCTCAAGGTCATCCGTCAGCACCTCGCCGACCTCGACGCCGGGCGCCCGGCGTCGCTCCCGTCCGGGGCGGCACCCGTCTCGATCCTGACGCACGGTCGTCGGCTCGGTCGCGACGAGTTGCTGCGCGAGACGGGGGCGTCTCCCGCCCTGCTCGACGAGGCCGTCTCGGCGTCGCTCCTGCCGTCGGCGGGTCGATACGGTGACGAGGCGGTCTCGGTGCTGTCGGCCCTCGTCGAGCTGGGCAGGTCAGGCATCGAACCTCGGCACCTACGGCCGGTCCGTGCCTCGGTCGACCGCGAACTCGGCCTCATCGAGACGGCCCTCGCTCCGCTCGCGCGCAAGCACGACGCGGCGTCCCGCGCGCGGGTCGCCGAGCTCTCCCGCGAGCTCGCGGCGCAGGTCGACGTCGTCCGCTCGGGCCTGGTCCGATCCGCTCTGGGGCGTCTCGACGCCTAGACGTCCACGCTCCGGGCGAATATCCTCGACACGCCGACCCGTCGGAGCGAATGTCGCCCAGGCAGCTCCCCGTTGTGGGTACCGTGAGTCCTGTACAACCATCAACCCGATGTTGAACGTTGAGCTCCGGAAGAAGAACGTGGAAGGCAACAGCATGAGTGAGTCAGGTTCCCCCGAGGAATCCCGCTACGAGCTGGGTCTGCTCTTCACCGACGGTCTGCCCGAACACGACGCCGACAGCGGATACCGCGGCACCGTCGCGGCCAAGGCCGCCGGAATCAGCTACCGCCAGCTCGACTACTGGGCGCGCACCGAACTGGTCGAGCCGACCATCCGCGGCGCAGCAGGCTCGGGCTCGCAGCGCCTCTACGGTTTCCGCGACATCCTCGTCCTCAAGCTCGTCAAGCGCCTCCTCGACACGGGCATCTCGCTCCAGCAGATCCGCACGGCCGTCAACCAGCTCCGCGAAGCCGGGGTGAACGACCTCGCCCAGACGACCCTGATGAGCGACGGGGCCAGCGTCTACCTGTGCACGTCGGACGACGAGGTCATCGACCTCGTCAGCCGCGGTCAGGGCGTCTTCGGCATCGCCGTGGGCAAGGTCCTCCGCGAGGTCGAGTCGAGTCTCGTCGAGATCGACAGCACACCCGCCTCCGATCCGTCCGACGAGCTCGCGGCCCGACGCGGCACACGCGCCAGCTGATCAGCCCTCGACCGCGTCACGTGGTCGAGAACGACGAAGGCCCCGCACGATCTCGTGCGGGGCCTTCGCCGTCGCGTCGGGGACGGGTGCCGGCTCAGCGGGCGGCGGGCTCGGCGTAGTCACCGATCTTGGCCGTGCGCATGATCCGCTCGAGCAACTGGTCGAAGTTGCGGGCCATCTCCTGAGCGCTCTCGCCGGGCCAGGCATGCAAGGGCTTGGCCGCGCCCTGGGCCTGCTGCAGCGACGTGCGCTCGGGAAGCTGAGGCGACAGGACGAGGGGGCCGAACATGTCGCGCAACTCCTTGATGCGGAACTGGTGCTCGAGCGACTGCACGCGGGCGCGGTTGACGATGATGCCCAGTGGCTGGAGGCGCGGTGACAGACCCCGACGGATCTCCTCGATGGCGCGGAGCGCTCGGTCGGCAGCGGCCACGCTGAACAGACCCGGTTCGGTGACGACCGTCACGCGGTCGGACGCGGCCCACGCCGTGCGCGTCAGGGCGTTGAGCGACGGGGCGCAGTCGATCAGGACGAGGTCGTAGTCGGCCTCGACGTTGGCCAGGGCCTCCTCGAGCTTCCAGATGTCACGGATCGACGGGTGCGGACCGTCGAAGTTGATGGCCGAGGGGCTGCCGATCATGACGTCGACCTTGCCCTGGCGACCCTTCGTCCAGCCGCTGGGCGCGATCGCCGCCCGGACCGTCTTCTCTTTCGGCGAAGCGAGGACGTCCGCGACGTTGAGGTGGCCCGAGACCGTGATGTCGAGGCCGGTCGAGACGTCGGACTGGGGATCGAGGTCGACGACGAGGGTCCTGAGACCTTTGGCGAAGGCGGCCGACGTGAGTCCGAGCGTCACCGTCGTCTTGCCGACGCCCCCTTTGAGAGAGCTGACGCTGAGTACATGCACGACACAGACGATACCTTCACTACTGTTGAATCACCCAACAGCCACGTCGATGCGGCGTGCGTCCGCTTCCACGAAGTGACCGCGCCGGCCCGCCCGTCGTCGTCGTCACGGTGTCGCGACGTGTCGTCCGCACCACACCCAGACCCACCCCAGGAGGCGCGCCGTGAGCGTGAGACCCATCCGCCTGTTCGGCGATCCCGTCCTTCGATCGACGTCCGACCCCGTGACGATCGGTGACCCGCGCCTCGCGTCCCTGGTCGAGGATCTCCTCGACACCGTTCGCGAGCCGGGACGGGCCGGGGTCGCGGCCACCCAGATCGGGGTGTCCCTCCGTGCTTTCAGCTACAACGTCGACGGGCAGGTCGGCTACGTCCTGAACCCCGTCGTCGTCGAGGTCTCGGGCGAGAAGACCCTGGTCGACGAAGGCTGTCTCTCGGTACCCGGGTTCTGGTTCCCGACCCCGCGCTACGAGTACGCCCGGGTCGAGGGGGTCGACCTCGACGGCCGCAAGGTCGTGCTCGAGGGCACCGGGCTCATGGCCCAGGCCCTGCAGCACGAGACGGACCACCTCGACGGCACGCTCTACGTACTCACCCTCGAGCCCGAGACGAAGCGCGAGGCCATGCGCGAGATCCGTGCCGCCGACTGGTGGCGGGCGTGATCACCGTCCCCGTGCGGTGATCGTCCGCACCGACTCGGTGTCGGGGTGGGCGGTGTAGATGTCGGCGATCTGCTGGGCGAAGTCGTTCACCACGACGGCACGCTTGACGCTCATCTTGGGGGTGAGGTGACCACCGGCCTCGGTGAACTCGACCGGCAGGATCTCGAACTTGCGGACCGACTCGGCCCGCGAGACGGCGGCGTTCGCGGCGTCGACGGCCCGTTGGACCTCGGCGCGGACCTTCGGGTGCCGGGCGGCCTCGGCCAGGGGCATGTCGGCCGCCTCGCCGGCGTTGTTCAGCCACACGGGCAGCATCTCGGTGTCGAGGGTGACGAGGGCGGCGACGAACGGCCGCTGGTCACCCACGACGACGACCTGACCGACCAAGGGATTCGCCCTGATCGGGTCCTCGAGAGCCGCGGGGGAGACGTTCTTGCCTCCGGCGGTGACGATGATCTCCTTCTTCCGGCCGGTGATGGTGAGATAGCCGTCGGCGTCGAGCGAGCCGAGGTCTCCGGTGCGGAACCATCCGTCGTCCAGGACGGCAGCCGTGGCCTCGTCGTCCTTCCAGTACCCCGCGAAGACGTTGACGCCCTTGACGAGCACTTCTCCGTCGTCGGCGGTCCTGATGCCGACCCCGGGCAACGCCGGCCCGACCGTTCCGATCTTGAACTTCGAGACGAGGTTCACGGCCGCCGGAGCCGTGGTCTCGGTCAGCCCGTAGCCCTCGAGGATGCGGATGTCGAGACTGCGGAAGAAGTGCCCGAGGCGCGTGCCGAGTGGAGCCGAACCCGAGACGGCGTAGCGGATGTTGCCACCCATGGCCTTCTTGAGCTTGCCGTACACGAGTCTGTCGAACAGCGCGAAGCGGAGCTTGAGGCCCAGGGGCACGGTGCCTTCGTCGAGTGCTTTGCTGTGGGCGATGGCGACGGCGACGGCCTGCCGGAAGATGCCGCCCTTGCCCCCGGCCTCGGCCTTCTGCTCGGCAGAGTTGTAGACCTTCTCGAAGACGCGGGGGACCGCGAGCAGGAAGCTCGGCTTGAACGAGGCCAGTGAGGGCAGCAACTGCTTCGTGTCGGCCTGATGGCCGACCTTCACCCCGGCGTGGACCGACATCACCGCGATGAAGCGCGCGAAGACGTGCGCGGTCGTCACGAACAGGAGGGTGGACGAGCCGGGGGCCACGACGTCGCCCATGGCGACGGCGGCGTTGCGGCTCGTCTCGACGAAGTTGGCGTGGGTCAGCACGCATCCCTTGGGGCGGCCCGTGGTGCCCGAGGTGTAGATGATCGTGGCGACGTCGTCGGCGACGGCCGCGCTGCGGCGGGTCTCGAGTTCGTCGTCGGACACGTGGACACCTGAGGCGGCGAGTTTGTCGAGGTCGCCCAGGTCGATCTGCCAGACGCGCGTCACGGCGGGCAGCTCGGGGTGCACCTCGTCGAACCGCGAGAAGTGGTCCGCGGTCTCGACGATGACGGCCACGGCCTCCGAGTCGCTGAGGTTCCAGAGGACCTGTGCGGGCGACGAGGTCTCGTAGACAGGGACGAGCAGGGCACCGGCGAACCACGGCGCGAAATCGACGAGGGTCCACTCGTAGCGCGTGCGGCACATGAGGCCGATCTTGTCGCCTGGTCCGACGCCTGCTGCGATGAGTCCCTTCGCGAGGGCCCGTACCTGCTCGAGGAACCGGGATGCCGTGACGTCGCGCCACCCGCCCGTTCCGTCCGGGACGGCGAAGAGGGGCTCGTCAGGCGTGGCCGCGGCCCGGGCGAGCAGGAGGTCGGTCACGTTGGCGGACGGGTCGGCGGGGACGGCGGATGGGACGATGTGTTCGTTCACGGCAGCTCCTTCGGTACCGAACGATGGTTCGACAACCCTAACGTGACCTCGCCGGGGGCGGTGCTGAACGTGATCGGTCGTCGAGGATAGACTCGATCCTCGTGCAGGCAATCGGAATCGACATCGGTGGGACGAAGATCGCGGGCGGGGTGGTCACCGAGTTCGGCGAGATCGTCGACGAAGAGCGAGTCGCGACGCCCGCGGGTGACGCGGGGGCGATCGTCGACGCGGTCGTCGACATGATCACCTCGTTGCAGGCACGCCACCCCGCCGTCGTCGCCGCGGGAGTGGCCGCTCCCGGCTTCATCGACGCCGCCCAGTCGACCGTCTACTACACACCCAACATCGCATGGCGGAACGAACCCCTGCGGGCGCGGTTGTCCGAACGACTCGACCTGCACATCACGATCGACAACGACGCGAACGCCGCCGGCTGGGCCGAGTTCCGGTTCGGGGCCGGCCGTCTCGCCAGCGACATGACCATGCTCACCATCGGCACGGGGGTCGGCGGTGCCATCGTGGCGCAGGACCGCCTCCTGCGCGGGGGCTTCGGCACGGGTGGCGAGCTCGGTCACATGCGGATCGTGCCCGACGGCCTTCCCTGCGGCTGCGGGGCCCGCGGGTGCATCGAGCAGTACGGCTCGGGCCGCGCGCTGCTGCGGATCGCAGGTGAGGTCGCCGACGAGGGTGGCGTCGGCCGCGGCCTCGCCGATCTGCGCGCCGAGAGCGGTGAGCTCTCGGGCCACGACGTCAGCCTCCTGCTCCAGTCCGGCGACGTCGGTGCCGTCGAGGCCCTGCGCCGTCTCGGCACCTGGCTCGGTCAGGCCGCCGCGTCGCTGAGCGCGATCCTCGACCCGCAGGTCTTCGTCTTCGGCGGTGGCGTGGCGCAATCCGGCGAGCTGCTGCTGGCACCCGTGCGCGCGGCGTACCTCGAGCACCTGCCTGCTCGCGGCTACCATCCCGAGCCCGAGTTCGTGATCGCCGAGCTCGTGAACGACGCGGGGGTCGTGGGGGCCGCCGACCTCGCCCGCCTCCACGCCGGCGACCGCTAGACTCCCGACGCCCCGACGAGAGGAGCACCGATGCTCTACTGGTTCCTGAAGACGATGGTCGCGAGTCCACTCGTGCTGTCGATCTTCCGACCGTGGGTCAGCGGTCGCGAGCACGTCCCGGACTCGGGTGCCGTCATCTTCGCGAGCAACCACCTCTCGTTCGTCGACTCGATCTTCCTGCCGCTCGCCCTCGATCGGCGCATCTCCTTCCTCGCCAAGAGCGACTACTTCACCGGCAAGGGCATCAAGGGCTGGGCCATCCGGCTGTTCTTCACGGCCACGGGGCAGCTCTCCATCGACCGGTCCGGGGGCAAGGCCTCCGAGGCCTCGCTGGCGACGGGCCTGTCGGTCCTGCGCCGCGGAGAGCAACTCGGCATCTACCCCGAGGGCACCCGGAGCCCCGACGGCAAGCTGTACCGCGGCCGGACGGGGGTGGCGCGCATGATCCTCGAGGGTCACGTGCCCGTGATCCCCGTCGCCATGATCGGAACAGAGAAGGTCATGAAGACCGGGACCAAGATCCCGCGTCTGCACCGCGTCGGAATCGTCTTCGGCGAGCCGCTCGACTTCAGCCGCTTCGAGGGCATGGAGGGCGACCGGTTCATCCTGCGGTCCATCACGGACGAGATCATGTACGAGCTCAACGCCCTCAGCGGCCAGCAGTACCGCGACGTCTACGCGACCAGCGTGAAAGAGAAGCGCTCGACCCTTTCACGGTAGGCTCGCCTGTCGAGGTCGTTCGGCCTCGAGACCGTCAACTGGCAAGGAAGACCGTGGCCCAGCTCACCGAACCGTTCGTCGTCACCGATCCCGACGTGATCGACGGTCTCGACCATTGGCGCACGCTCCCCATCAAGCAGCAGCCCACCTGGCACGACGGTGCAGCCGTCGAGGCCGCCTCGGCCGAGCTGTCCACCCTGCCGCCACTCGTCTTCGCCGGCGAGGTCGACACCCTCCGCACGCGGTTGGCCTCGGCGGCCCGGGGCGAGGCGTTCCTGCTGCAGGGCGGTGACTGCGCCGAGACCTTCGCAGGAGCGACCGCCGACCAGATCCGTGACCGCGTCAAGACCATCCTGCAGATGGCAGTGGTCCTCACGTACGGCGCGTCCGTCCCCGTCATCAAGATGGGCCGCATGGCCGGCCAGTTCGCCAAGCCGCGCTCCAGCGACACCGAGACCCGGGACGGCGTGACGCTGCCGGCCTACCGCGGTGACATCGTGAACGGCTACGACTTCACCCCCGAGTCCCGGCGCGCGGATGCGTCTCGACTGGTGAAGGGGTACCACACCTCGGCTTCGACGATCAACCTGATCCGGGCCTTCACACAGGGCGGCTTCGCCGACCTCCGTCAGGTGCACAGCTGGAACAAGGGCTTCGCCAGCAACCCGGCCAACGCGCAGTACGAACACCTCGCCCGCGAGATCGACAAGGCGATCCGCTTCATGGAGGCGGCCGGGGCGGACTTCGACGAGCTCAAGCGCGTCGAGTTCTACACCAGCCACGAGGGCCTGCTCATGGACTACGAGCGCCCCCTGACCCGGATCGACTCGCGCACGGGCACTCCGTACGTGCTCTCGTCCCACTTCGTGTGGATCGGCGAACGGACCCGCGACCTCGACGGTGCCCACGTCGACTTCCTCTCGCGGGTGCGCAACCCGATCGGTGTGAAGCTGGGCCCGACGACGACGGCCGACGACATGCTGCGCCTCATCGACAAGCTCGACCCCGAGCGTGAGCCCGGGCGTCTGACCTTCATCACCCGCATGGGCGCGGGCACGATCCGTGATGCCCTGCCTCCCCTCCTCGAGGCCATCAAGCAGGCGGACGCGACGCCCCTGTGGGTCAGTGATCCCATGCACGGCAACGGTCTGACGACGCCCGCGGGCTACAAGACGCGGCGGTTCGAAGAGATCGTGGACGAGGTGAAGGGGTTCTTCGAGGCCCATCGTGCAGCCGGAACGCACCCCGGCGGAATCCACATCGAGTTGACCGGTGACGACGTCACCGAGTGCCTGGGGGGTTCCGAGCACATCGACGAAGCGACGCTCGCCACTCGCTACGAGTCCCTCTGCGACCCGCGACTCAACCACATGCAGTCACTCGAACTGGCCTTCCTGGTGTCCGAAGAGCTCGCTGCGGACTGACTCTCGTCGTCACGTCGACGGCCCCGGGACCATCGGTCCCCGGGGCCGTCGTCGTGTGGGTGCCCTCGACGTCAGGCGGTGTCGCGTGTCATTCGACCCGGTACGAGAGGGTGATGGTCGCGCCCTTGGTGGCGGTCAGGCCGGCCTCGGGGTCGGTCGCGGTGACCGGCAGGCTGGCCTCCCAGTCGTAGAACGCGCAGGTGAACGCCGTGCAGCGGGGGTAGCTCACCCGGAAGCCGAGCCCCTGCAACTGTGACGTGGCCGCATCGATGGTCTTGCCCCGGACGTCCGGGATCGTGATGGGCGGCGGGCCCTTCGACACGACGAGGTTGACCGTGTCGCCCTGGCGGAGTGCCCCCTCGGCCTGCTGCTCGTAACGGATGACCTCCCCCGAGGTGACTCCGTCGCTGAACTCCGTCCCGCTCTCGACGCCCGTCAACTGGACCCCCGCGAGGGCGCTCTGCGCATCCGCCACGGAGAGGCCCGCCACATCCGGAACGGGTCCGAGCGAGACGGTGAGCGTCACCGGCTGCTGCTCGCCGTATTGGGCGGCCCCGGCGAGATCGACCGGGGTGCCGGCGTCGTCCACGCCGCTGATCGCGAGGACGGTGCCGGCGGCGGACGCGTCGAACTGACTCGACGTGGGCTGCAGCGTGAAGTCCGAGAGTGCGTCCGTGGCAGCTTTCGCGGTCCCGCCGACGACCGTGGGCACCGGCAGCTGACGGGGTCCCTGGGAGACCACGAGGGTGATCGTGGAACCCTTCTGCACCCGGGACGTGGCGTCGGGGTCCGTGCGCGTGACCTGGCCCGTGGGCACCACCGGGGAGAAGTCCGACTGGGGGTCGGGCGCGACCACGAAGCCGGCCGACGTGAGGGCGGCCGATGCCGCAGCAGGGTCCTGTCCCGTCACGTCGGGGACGGACGCCTGGGCGCCGGGCCCCGAACCGAACCACCAGCCCACCCCTCCTGCGAGCAGCGCCACCACGACGACGAGGGCCATGAGCACCCGACCCCGTCGCCGACGCCGGTCGGCGACGGCGGCGAGGGTCGTGGCGGCGTCGTCGGGTTCCGCCTGGACCGGTCCGGTCCGGTGCCGGGCCTTCGGCAGGATCTGCGTCTCGCCCGTGCCGCCCGACGGCAGGACGGAGGTCGCGCCGGCGGCCGGGAGCACCATCGTCCTGTGGGCGGGCGGTCCCGACGGGTCGGCGAGCACCCGTTGCACGTCGAGCAGCTGGTCGAGCAGGGCTCGGGCGTCTCGCGGGCGCTGCTCGGGGTCGCGTGCGGTGGCCCAGAGGACGAGTTCGTCCAGCTCGACCGGTACGCGGGGGTTGGCCGAGCTGGGGGTCGGGACCGTGTCGTTGGCGTGCTGGTACGCGATCTGCATGGGCTGGTCGCCCTTGTAGGGTTGCTCGCCCGTGAGCATCTCGTACAGCATGATGCCGAGGGCGTAGATGTCACTGCGGGTGTCGGCGATGCCCCGGGTCACGAGTTCGGGGGAGAGGTAGGCGATCGTCCCCAGCAGGGCGGCGCCCGTGGCCGTGTTGGCCGTCGCGGCCCGCGCCAGGCCGAAGTCGCCGATCTTGATGCGTCCGTCGTCGGCGAGGAGGACGTTCTCGGGCTTGAGGTCACGGTGCACGATGCCGGCCCGGTGGGCGGCGGCGAGACCGGCGAGGACCGCTTCGAGGATGTCCATCGCCTGCTCGGGCGTCAGCACCTTGTGGTCCTGCAGGAGTTCTCGCAACGTGATGCCGGGCAAGTACTCCATGACGAGGTACGCCGAGTCGTCGTCCTGTCCCTGGTCGAAGACGTTGACGACGTTGGGGTGCGCCAAGCGGGCGGCCGATCGCGCCTCCTGGATGAAGCGCTCCTTGAACGACGCGTCGTCGGCGAGGTGGCCGTGCATGATCTTGATGGCCACGCGACGCTCGAGTCGCAGGTCGGTGGCCAGGTAGACCGTGGCCATGCCGCCTCGGGCGATGCGTGAACGGACCTCGTACCGGCCCTCGATGAGACGGCCGATCATCGGGTCAGTCTGGTTCACGCTCACCCTCGTGATTTTACGGACCGAGGGCCGTGCCGGTGCCTCAACTCACCGCACGGCGGCAAACCGCCCGACGCGCGGGCCGTCCGCGGTTCAGCGGAGGGTCGCGAGCCAGGTGGTGGCGGGAGCCTCCCACTTGGCGTAGGCGTCGGGGAACGCCGAGTACTGCACGGCCTGCGCCGCCTTCGTCAGGGACATCGACTGCCACCCCTTGACGTCGAGGAGGCCTCGCGTCTTGCCCGTGTTCGGGTTGCTCGCACCACCGAAGAAGAGCTTGGTCGCGTGCACCGGGTCGCGCAGTTGGGCGGGGGTTCCCCACCCCGTGCTCGGGCGCTGCTGGAACAGGCCGAGGGAATCCCGGTCGCCGTGATCGAGGTTGCGCAGGCTGCTCTCTTGTGCGGCGGCAGCCAGCGCGATGACGATGGCGCGGTCTCCGACCCCGAGCTGGCGTCCCACCGAGATGATGGTCCGGGCGTTGCCGGCCTGCTCGGCCGTCAGCGTCGCACTGACGCCCAACGGAGCGGCCGACGTCGCCGCGACCACGGTCGTGGCGGTCGGCGCCGCGGCACCGGGCAGGGTGAGGGTCTTGCCGGCGTAGATGGTGCTGGTGAACGAGAGCCCGTTCGCGGCGAGGAGGGCCTTGACGCTCGTGCCCGATTTCGAGGCGATCGAGGCGATGGTGTCACCCCGCTGGATGACGTAGCTGCCCACGGCGGGGCCGGCGGCAGGGGCCGGCGGCGCGGCGGTGGACGCGGACGAACCCGTCGGGACGGTCAGGGTCTGGCCCGGGTAGATGATGCTCGACAGTCCCAGCCCGTTCGCCTGGATGAGCGCGCTGGTCGTGACCCCGTGGGCTCGCGCGATGGAACTCAGCGTGTCCCCGCGGACGATCACGTACCGGCCGCCCGTCGCCTTGACCGGAGCGGGCACGGACGACGGTTTGGCCGCGGCACTCGTGGCGGCGCTGAGGCTCAGTGTCTGGCCCGGGAAGATGGTGGACTTCCAGCTCAGGCCGTTGAGGGCGAGCACCGACGCGGTGCTCAGGCCGAACGAGCCGGCGATGCTCGCGACGGTGTCACCCGACTTGACGGTGTAGGTCGCCGGGGCGGCGCCGAAGACGCGTGCAGAGCTCGCAGCGGTCTCGACGGTGGCCGCGGTCTTCTGCTCGGGCGCCGACAGCCGAGGGGGCAGGACGGGACGCGGAGACGCGTCGGGCTTCTTCGTGGGACCCTGGTCGAGGGCGAACACGGGGCCGGTGACGCCCATGCTCAGGGCCATGGAGCCCGCCAGGACGATGGGGACCGTGTTGAGCATGGATCGAGCCATGCGCGAGAGCGGTTTGCGCTCGTCGCCTCCACCGAGGGGGCCGAACGCGCTGGTCGACCGAGCGTCCGGGGTCGGTGCGGACTCGGAGTCGGGGCGGGCGGGACTGACGTCGTTCATGGGCTGATCCTCGGTTCGGGGGCGGGGACACGGTCGCTGGGTGATCGGAGAGCCGCGGTGCCACATCGTCCCAAGTTGGCACACGTGGATATCCAAGTCAATCAGTGGGGCGCATGTTGCGAATGTGACTCGCACTGGGGGATGAGAACGGGGAGGCGCGGCGAGGGTCACGAACCCGTGGCAAGGTTGTCGCGTGACCGATCTCTCTCAACGCCCCTGGTTCGCCGACACCGAATGGCTCACCGTGCCCGACCTCGTCGAGCGTCTCGGCCTCGGGGTGAGTCGCGTGCGTCGTCTGCTCGAGGAGCACGTCCTGGTCGGGACCCGCGTGGACGGCGTCACGAAGGTGCCGGCCGTCTTCCTCGACGGCTCCGAGCCGAGGCACGACCTCCGAGGCACGCTGACGGTCCTCTCGGACAACGGATTCGACGACGACGAGGCCATCGACTGGATGCTGTCCCACGACGAGGCGCTCGGCACGAGTCCCGTCGCTGCCCTGCAGGCCGGGCGCAAGGCCGAGGTCCGGCGCGTGGCACAGAGCCTGCTCTAGCCTCTTCCCCGTACGGCCCCCGGAAGGTCAGGCGACGGCCGTCGAGCCGTGAGCGGGTTCAGGAGGCGCGGCGTGTGACGGTCTCGGCGAGTCGCGTCAGCTGCGTCCGTGCCGACGGCGCGAGGCCGGACCTCTCGAGTGCGTGGACGGCGCGCTCTACCTGATCGGTGATCGTCTGCTCGACCGCGTCGACGGCACCGCTGTCGCGGAGCGTCGCCTGCAGCATGCTGATCTGGTCGTCGTCGAGTTCGGGGTCGCCGAGGAGTTCGTCGAGCAGGCGGACGGCCCCCGGGGGCAGTGCTCGACGAGCGGTCGACACGAGGACCGTGCGCTTGCCCTCTCGGAGGTCGTCGCCTGCGGGCTTGCCCGTGACGGACGGGTCGCCGAACACGCCGAGGAGGTCGTCACGCAGTTGGTAGGCGATGCCGAGGGGCAGTCCGAAGTGCCGCAGGGACTCGAGGGCGGTCCGGTCGGCCCCCGCCATCGCCGCGCCCACGGTCAGTGGAGCCTCGACGCTGTACTTCGCGGACTTGTAGACGATGACGCGCTGGGCACGCGGCAGCAGCTGCAACTCGTCGACCGTCCGCCAGGCGTTCTCCTCGAGGATGTCGAGGTACTGGCCCACCGTGACCTCGGTCCGCATGCGGTTGAGCTCGAGGCGGGCCGCGCGGGCGGCCTCGCGGGACGGGAGGGAGTCGAGTGCCTCGCTCAGCAGCTCGTCGCTCCACGCCAGCAGCAGGTCGCCCATGAGGAGGGCGCCCGACCGGCCGAACGCCTCGGGAGACCCGAGCCAGGACCCCTCACGGTGCAGGGCCTCGAAGCGCCGATGCGCCGCGGGCAACCCCCGGCGCGTGTCGGAGTTGTCCATGATGTCGTCGTGCACGAGCGCCGCCGCGTGGAAGAACTCGAGCCCTGCCGAGGCGGTCATGACCGCGTCGATCTCGCGCTCGTCGCGGGCCTCTCCGAGCGGGTCGAAGCCCGTGTCGAGCCCGGCGACCGACTGCCAGCCCCAGTAGCAGAAGAGAGCCCGGAAGCGCTTCCCGCCGCGGAGCAGATCGCTCGAGTAGAGCGAGAAGGGATCGAGGTCGGGAGCGATGCCCGTCAGGGCCGGTCGCTGCCGCTCGAGGAACCGGTCGATGCGCTCTTGAACGACGTCCACTAACCGCGTACTCTCAGCCACGCTGCCTAGCCTAGCGATAGCTGTCGGGCATACACTCGCAGCTACTCATCGCGTCGATCCCGAGGCTCCCGCCTCGCGCTTGAGAGCCCGTGCTCGAAGGGAACACCAAGATGCCACTTTCCGAACAGGAGCAGCGGCTCCTCGAAGAGATGGAGCGGAGTCTCTACAACAACGACTCCGACTTCGTGGCGACGGTCGGCAACCGCGGTGGCCGACCCAACTACACGCTCGTCGTGGTCGGGGTCCTCGGTGCGCTCGTCGGCATCGCCGTGATCGTCGCAGGCGTCATCTTCCGTCAGCCCTTGATCGGCGTGGCGGGGTTCGTGGTCATGCTGGCCGGCGTTCTCTTCGCCATCGCCCCGCCCAAGCGCAAGGGGTCGGCGACGGCTTCCGTGCCGCCCGCTCCCCGTTCCTCCACCTCGCGTCCGGCGCATCCTGCCAAGGGCGGTCTGATGGACCGTCTCAACGACCGGTGGGACCGTCGTCAAGACGGTGACGGGCGCGACGCCTAGCCTCCACGATCACCACGACCTCAGGGGTCGGCCTTCGGGCCGGCCCCTTTTTCGTGCGCCGGATCGACCGGCAGGACGTCTGCGACACGCAGGACGCGCCTCCTCACGTCGTTTTCCCTCCACCCTCCTCCACACGCGTGGCCCCCGAACTGGAGCGGATCGCAAGCGAGACACGTGCGGGTGCAGCCGTCTTTTCGTTGCTGGGTGGTGGCTTGTGGAGTAAAGTGGAGGAACGTGCCACAGAGGGGCGCGGGGGCGAGGGGAGACGGGCGCATGTTCCTCGGCACCTATTCGCCCAAGCTCGACGAGAAAGGGCGCATCATCCTCCCCGCGAAATTCCGTGACGAACTGGCCTCCGGCCTCGTCATGACCCGTGGGCAAGAGCGGTGCGTCTACGTCTTCAGCCAGCGCGAGTTCGAAGACATGCACTCGCGCATCCGCCAGGCGCCGGTCACGAGCAAACAGGCCCGTGACTACATGCGTCTCTTCCTCTCCGGCGCGAGTGACGAGATCCCCGACAAGCAGCACCGGGTGACCATCCCGGTGTCCCTGCGCGAGTACGCCGGCCTCGGTCGGGACCTCACCGTGATCGGTGCGGGCAACCGTGCCGAGATCTGGGCCACCGACGCGTGGAACACCTACTACGAGGCCCAGGAGGCCGAGTTCGCCAACACCACCGAGGAGGTGATCCCCGGGCTCTTCTAGCCCGTGGGCCCCGACCCTCAGCCGTCAGCCCTGGCGCACCTTCCCCGGTGCCAGGTCCCGACGGATGGGGATCAGGGCCGACGAGCGCAGCCCGTGTCGTCATGGCCGATCAGATCCACACCCCCGTCCTCCTCGAGCGCACCCTCGAACTCCTCGCCCCGGCCGTCTCGCGTCCGGGCGCCGTCGTCGTCGACTGCACCCTCGGCATGGGGGGCCACAGCGAAGCGATGCTGCAGGCCTTCCCCGAACTCACCGTCGTCGGGCTCGACCGCGACACCGAGGCCCTCGCCCTCGCCGGCGAGCGGCTCGCCCCTTTCGGCGAGCGTGCCCGCCTCGTGCACACCACGTACGACGGCATCGCCGAGGCCCTCGACGACCTCGACCTCGACACGGTCGACGGGGTGCTCTTCGACCTCGGCGTGTCGTCACTGCAACTCGACCGGGTCGAGCGCGGCTTCTCGTACTCGAAGGACGCCCCGCTCGACATGCGCATGGACCCCACCTCTCCCGTCACGGCGGAGCGCGTCCTCGCCGAGTACCCCGAGAGCGAACTTCGCCGCATCTTCTACCAGTACGGCGAAGAGAAGCTGGCTCCGCGGTACGCCCGACGGATCGTCGAGCACCGGAGCGACTCGCCGCTCACCCGCAGCGGCGAGCTCGTCGACCTCCTCATCGCGGCGACGCCCATGGCGTTGCAACGTGCCGGTCACCCCGCCAAGCGCGTCTTCCAGGCACTGCGCATCGAGGTCAACGGCGAGCTGGCCTCGCTCGAGGCGGCCGTCCCGGTGGCCCTCGATCGCCTCGCCGTCGAGGGGCGGATCGTCGTGCTGGCCTACCAGTCCCTCGAGGACCGTTTCGTCAAGCGCGAGTTGGCCGCCCGCACGACGTCCACGGCACCGCAGGGTCTTCCGGTCGAGCTGCCCGAGCACCGTCCCGACTTCCGCCTGCTCGTCCGCGGGGCCGAACTGGCCTCCGACGCCGAGCGCGACCTCAACCCCCGAGCCAAGCCCGTGAGACTGCGCGCCGCCGAACGAATCCGGAGAACAGCATGAGCAGCAACCTGGCCATCGCGACCCCGTCGACCCGTCCGCAGCCGTCGTCCAGCCCGGCGGCGCGACCGGTAGAGATCGTCACGAGTCGGGCACAGCGACGAGCCCGGCCGAAGATCGCCTACGCACTCATCGCGACGGCGGCGTTGTTCGTCCTCCTGCTGGCCCAACTGGCCATCAGCATCGCTCTCAGCGACGGCGCGTACAAGATCTCCGACCTGCAGGCCGCCAAGACCGAGCTCGTCCGCGACCAGCAGAAGTACAGCGAGCAACGCGACGTCCTGTCCTCGCCGCAGAACCTCGCCGCCAACGCGGACGAACTCGGCATGGTCCGCAACTCGAACCCCGTCTACCTCGATCTCGCCACGGGTGCGGTCCACGGGTCACCCGCACCCGCGGCGGGTGCCGACGAGGCGACGTCCGGCAACCTGATCCCGAACACCCTCCTCGAGGGCGTCCCGCTCACGACCAAGGCCCCCGCGACCGCCGCCGCTGACGACGCTGCTGCCGGCACCGACCCCGCCGCCACGTCCATCGGTGCTCCGACGACGGCGGGAGCCACGGCCGTTCCGACCGACGCAGGCGCGGCGGACGAGGGATCGGCCGACGAGTCGGTAGCGTCGGGCGCGAACGAGCTGGCGGCTCCCCAGACCCGCTAGCGACGTGCCGTCACAGGTACATCGATCGACGACAGCGGGTCGGGCAGGCGCCCGGTCGCGGTGAGGAACCTCTCGTGAAAGCAGCTCCCCGAAGCCGCCGTCTCCGCGTGACGCTGGCGATGGCGCTGATCATCGCCCTCGTCGGCGTGTTCGTGGTGCGCCTGGCAGACATCCAGCTCGTGCAGGCGGCCGAGCTCAACGAGCAGTCCCAGAACAAGCGCGAGATCGTGCAGACGACCTACGGCGATCGTGGTGACATCACCGACGTGGACGGCACCGTGCTCGCCGGCAGCGTCACCCGGTACAACATCACGGCCGCTCCGGCGTTCGCCACGACGGCCAAGGTGAAGGGCGACGACGGCGGGACCACCGAGTTGACCGTCGACCAGGTCGTCGAGCGCATCGCGAAGATCACGGGGGGCGACTCCGCCACCATGAAGAAGGCGCTGACCACCGACCCCGAGGCGAACTTCGCCTACCTGGTCAAGGGTGTCGACGTCGACGCCTTCCGCGAGGTCCGCGAGATGAACGTGTCGTGGGTGTACTTCCAACGCCAGGCCGCACGCACCTACCCCAACGGCGCGGTGGCGGGCAACCTCACGGGCTTCATCGGTACCGACGGGCCGCAGGCCGGACTCGAGCTGAGCCAGGACGCGTGCCTGGCGGGCACCGACGGCTCCGAGACCTACGAGCGCGGAGCCGACGGCGTCCAGTTGCCCGGCAGCACCGTCACGACCAAGAAGGCCGTCGCCGGTGGCACGCTTCGTCTCACCGTCGACAGCGACCTCCAGTACATGACCCAGCAGGCGCTGGGCGAACAGGCCGAGGCCATCGGAGCCGAGTCGGCCACGGCCGTCGTCATGAAGGCGAGCGACGCCTCGTTGCTCGCGGTCGCCGACTACCCGGCCGTCGACCCCAACGACGTCAACGGCACCGCCGTCGACGACCTCGGCAGCAAGGCCTTCACCTACTCGTACGAGCCGGGGTCGACCTTCAAGGCGATGACCGCCGCCATGCTGCTCGACTCGGGCAAGGCCGATCCCGCGACGCGTGCGACGGTGCCCTACTCGCGCACGTTCCCGTGGGGCGGCGAGATCCACGACGCGACCTTCCACCCGACCGAGAACCTCACGCTGACCGGCATCCTGCGCGACTCGTCCAACGTCGGCATCTCGCTGCTCGGTCAGTCGCTGTCGGCCCAGCAACGTCACGACTACATGGTCAAGTTCGGTCTGAACGACCCGACCGGCGTGGCCTTCCTCGGCGAGCCCACGACGGGCATCCGGCCGGCCTCGCAGTGGGACCAGCAGACGAGCATCAACACGATGTTCGGGCAGGGTGTCTCGACGACCGCCGTCCACATCGCGAGCATCTACCAGACGCTGGCCAACCACGGTACCCGTCTGCCGGTCAACCTCGTCGCCGGGTGCACGGCCCCCGACGGCACCGTCACCGAGACCCCCTCGGCCGAGGGCACGAGCGTCGTCTCCCCGTGGGCCGCCGACACGACCGTCAACATGCTCGAGAAGGTCGTCAGCGACGGCGACCTCAAGGACGTCCTGTCGATCCCCGGGTACCGCGTCGCCGCCAAGACCGGCACCGCCGAGGTCGCGCGCTCGGACGGAACCGGCTACGGTTCTGACCGCATCGTCTCGGTGGCGGGCATCGCTCCGGCCGAGAACCCGCAATACGTCGTCGTCGTGACCTTCACCAAGCCCAGTACCATCAAGACGTCGGCCGCTGCGGCGCCGACCTTCAACAAGATCATGTCCCAGGTCCTCGAGATGTATCGGGTCCCTCCGTCGACGGAGCCGGCACCCAGCCTGCCCGAGACCTGGTGAGAGAAGAGGATTCTTTGAGCGCCCGGATCCCCCCGGTCCTTCGACCGGAACATCCGTCGGCGAGGTCACTCGCCCAACTGGTCAGCGAGTTCGGACTCGAGCACGAGGGTTCCCTCGACGGCATCGAGATCACCGGCATCACGCTGAGCACGGCGGACCTCCACCCCGGCGACCTGTACGTGGGCGTGCCCGGCGCGCACCGGCACGGAGCCGAGTTCGCCGACCAGGCACGTGACGGCGGTGCCGTGGCCCTGCTGACCGACGCCGCGGGTGCCGAGCTGGCCCGGTCCAGCGGGCTGCCCGTGGTCCTCGTCGACTCGCCCCGGGCGGCCCTCGGCGAGCTCTCGGCCTGGATCTACCGCACCGACAGCGACGACGCGCCCCTGCTCCTCGCGGTCACCGGCACCAACGGGAAGACCAGCACGTCGTACCTGCTCGAGGGCGTCCTTCGACAGCTGGGCCTCGTCACCGGTCTGAGCAGCACGGCCGAGCGTCACATCGGGGACCTCACCGTCGTCAGCCGTCTCACGACCCCCGAGGCCAGCGAGATGCACGCCCTGCTGGCTCGCATGCGCGAGAGCGAGGTGCGTGCGGTGGCCGTCGAGGTCAGTGCGCAGGCGCTCAGCCGCAACCGCGTCGACGGTCTCGTCTTCGACGTCGCCGCCTTCACCAACCTCAGCCACGACCACCTCGACGACTACGCCGACATGGAGGAGTACTTCCAGGCCAAGTTGCCGCTCTTCCAGCCCGACCGTGCCCGTCGTGCCGTCGTGTCGCTCGACTCGCCGTACGGCCAGCGCGTGGTGGACAACGCCCGCATCCCCCTGACGACGATCACGATCCTCCCCGACGTCGAGGCCGACTGGACGGTCGAGATCCTCGACGAGCAGGCCGCGTACACCGAGTTCCGCCTGTCGGGTCCCGAGCAGCGATCGCTCGTGACGCGCGTCCCGCTGATCGGGTGGCACATGGTCGCGAACGCGGCCCTGGCGATCGTCATGCTGGTCGAGGCGGGCTTCGAGCTCGAGGCCATCGGCCAGGCCCTCGACGCGGACGGCGGCATCGTGGCCTACCTGCCCGGGCGCACCGAGCGCGTCTCGGGTGACACCGGCCCGAGCGTCTACGTCGACTTCGGCCACAGCCCCGACGCCTTCCTCACCACTCTCGCCGCGGTCCGCACCTTCACACCCGGCAAGGTCATCATGCTGTTCGGTGCGGACGGCGACCGCGACACGACGAAGCGCGGCGAGATGGCCCGGGTGGCCGCCGCCGGTTCCGACATCCTGGTCGTGACCGACCACCACCCCCGCTTCGAGGACCCGGCCTCGATCCGCAAGACCCTCGTCGACGCCGCCCGCGAGGCCTACCCCGACCACGAGATCCACGAGGTCAGCCCGCCCGAGGCCGCCATCCGAGCGGCCGTGGCCCTGGCCGGCGCGGGGGACTCGATCCTCTGGGCCGGCCCCGGCCATCAGGACTACCGCGACATCCGTGGCGAGCGCACCCCGTACTCCGCTCGCGACGAGGCCCGAGCGGCCCTGCGCGAAGCCGGGTGGTCCGAGTGATCGCGCTCACGCCCCTCCGGATCGCCGAGATCACCGGCGGTCGCCTGGTCCACCCCGAGGAGGCGCGGGTCGCCACCCCGGTCGACGGCACGGTCGAGACCGACTCGCGTCTGGTCACTCCGGGGTCCCTCTTCTTCGCCCTGCGGGGTGAGGTCACCGACGGCCACCTCTTCGTCGAGGCCGCCACCGCGAACGGCGCGGCCTTGGTGGTCGCCGAGCGCGAGGTCGAGACGACCGCACCGCTCGTCGTCGTCGACGACGGAGTCGTCGCGCTGTCGCGCCTCGCCGCCGCCGTCGTCGAGCACGTCCGAGGTCTCGGCCGTCTGAAGGTCGTCGGTGTCACGGGCTCCAACGGCAAGACGAGCACCAAGAACATGCTGCGCGCCGTCCTGAGCGACGTCGCACCCACCGTCGCGCCGCAGGGGTCGTTCAACAACCACGTCGGCGCGCCGATCTCGATGCTGCGCATCGACGAGGCCACCGAGTACCTGGTCGTCGAGATGGGTGCGAGCGGGCCGGGCGAGATCGCCCGTCTCGTCGACATCGCCCGTCCCGACACCGGGGTGGTGCTGAAGGTCGGGCTCGCCCACGCGGGCGGCTTCGGCGGCATCGAGGGCACCCGTGCGGCCAAGGCCGAGATGGTGACCGACCTGCCCGCCACGGGGACGGCCGTCCTCAACGCCGACGACGACCGCGTCGCCGGCATGGCGTCCGTGACCGCCGCCCGGGTCGTGACCTTCGGGCAGAGCCCGTCGGCCGACTACCAGGCGTCCGACGTCGACGTCTCGGCCGCGGGCACCTCCTTCACCTTCGAGCACGGCGACACGAGTCGCCGGGTCTCGCTGCGCATCCTGGGCGAGCACCACGTGATGAACGCCCTGGCGGCCCTCAGTGTCGTCGGTGAATGGGGCGTCGACCTCGACCGGGCCGTCTCGGTCCTCGAGGGCGTGACGCGGGCCGAGCGGTGGCGCATGGAGGTCCTCGACGCGCCCGGCGGCGTCACCGTCGTGAACGACGCCTACAACGCGAGCCCCGACTCGGTCGCCGCGGCACTGAAGACGCTCGCCCAGATCACCGGTCCCGACCACCGCTCGGTGGCCGTCCTCGGCGAGATGGCCGAACTCGGCGAGTACGCGCGTGACGAGCACGACCGCGTCGGCCGACTGGTCGTCCGGCTGAACGTCCGCCAGCTCGTGGTCGTCGGTCACGAGGCGCGGCACATCCACATGGCGGCGGGCCTCGAAGGCTCGTGGGACGGAGAAAGCGTGCTGGTCGACACGATCGACGAGGCGTACGACCTCCTGCAGGGCACCCTGCGAGCCGGGGACGTCGTCCTCGTGAAGTCGTCCAAGTCGGCCGGCCTGCGCCTCCTGGGCGATCGTCTGGCCGGGGTGACCGCATGATCGCGCTGTTGATCGGCGGCGGGTTCTCCCTCGCCTTCACGCTGCTGATGACACCGGCGTTCATCAAGCTCTTCCACCGGCTCGGCTGGGGCCAGTTCATCCGCGACGACGGCCCGCAGTCCCACCACACGAAGCGCGGCACGGCGACCATGGGCGGCATCGTCCTGATCATCGGCACGGTGCTGGGCTACTTCATCGGCCACCTGGTCGGCCGGGACGAGCTCACGCTCAGCGGGATGCTCGTGCTGTTCATGATGGTCGGCCTCGGTGTGGTCGGGTTCCTCGACGACTTCCTCAAGGTGCGCAACCAGCGCAGCCTCGGACTCGGCGGTTGGGCGAAGATCGCCGGGCAGGTCGTCGTGGGGGCGGTGTTCGCCGTCCTGGCGCTCTCGTTCACGAACGAGCGCGGGCTGGCACCCGCGTCGACGATGATCTCCGGGCTCCGCGACATCCCGTGGCTCGACTTCATGTTCTTCGGGACGATCATCGGCGGCGGGTTGTTCCTGATCTGGGTCGTCCTCATCACCGTGAGCACCTCGAACGGCGTCAACGTCGCCGACGGCCTGGACGGCCTCGCCACAGGTGCGTCGATCCTCGCGATCGCGTCGTACATCTTCATCGGCTTCTGGCAGAACAACCAGCTCTGCACGAGCGTGCGTCTCGACGAGGCCACACGGGCCGCCTGCTACCAGGTGGCCGACCCGCTCGACCTCGCCGTCGTCGCCGCCTGCATCTGCGGTGGTCTCATCGGCTTCCTGTGGTGGAACACCTCGCCCGCACAGATCTTCCTCGGCGACACCGGGTCGCTGGGCCTCGGCGGTGCGCTGGCCGCCCTGGCGATCCTCAGCCGCACCGAGCTGCTGCTCGTCCTGATCGGTGGCCTCTTCATCGTCGTCACGGGATCGGTGATCCTGCAGCGCGCGTACTTCAAGATCACGAAGGGCAAGCGCATCTTCCTGATGAGCCCCCTGCACCACCACTTCGAGCTCAAGGGCTGGGCCGAGGTGACCGTCGTCGTCCGCTTCTGGATCATCGCCGGGCTCTTCGTCGCCGCCGGCGTCGGCACCTTCTACCTCGAATGGATCCTCCGCACCTCATGAGCGACGGCAGCACCGCCCCCCTCGTCGAACGACTGTCCGGGCTCGACAGTTGGCATGCCGACTGGTCCGGCCTCCGGGTAGCCGTCCTCGGGCTCGGTGCGACAGGTTTCTCGGTGGCCGACACCCTTGCCGAGCTGGGTGCCGACGTCCTCGTCGTGGCCCCTGCCGTCGATCCGGACAAAGCCGAACTGCTGCACCTGATCGGGGCGCGTCTCGACGAGGTCGAGTCCCTCGAGGCACCCTCGTCCACGCTCACGGGCTTCGACGCGCAGCTCGTCGTCGCCAGCCCGGGGTTCGCTCCCCATCACCCCCTGGTCCGGTGGGCCGTCGAGTCGGGGCTGGCCGTCTGGGGCGACGTCGAGCTCGCCTGGCGCGTCCGCGACATGGTCGAGCGCGTGGCCGACTGGGTGCTCGTCACGGGGACCAACGGCAAGACCACGACGACGCAGCTGGCGGCGGCGATGGCCGCCGCGGACGGCCGCCGCGTGGCGCCCTGCGGCAACATCGGCGTCCCCGTCCTCGACGCGGTGCGCGACCCCGACGGCTTCGACCTGTTCGTCGTCGAGCTCTCCAGCCACCAACTGCACTACCTGCCGACCGAGGGGCCCGGTGCCCTCCGGCCCCGCGCCTCCGTCTGTCTCAACCTCGAGGCGGACCACCTCGAGTGGCACGGCGGCGTGGACGCCTACCGTGCCGCCAAGGCCAAGGTGTACGAGAACACGGTCGTGGCCTGCATCTACAACAAGGCCGACGAGGCCACCCTCCGCATGGTGGAAGAGGCCGACGTCGAAGAGGGCTGTCGCGCCGTGGGCTTCGGCCTCGACGCCCCGGGGCCGAGCGAGGTCGGCATCGTGACGGGTGACGGCGTCGCCGTGCTGGCCGACCGTGCGTTCCTCGCCGAGCGTCGCTCCCAGGCGCTCGAACTGACCACCCGGGAGGCGCTCCAGGGCGTCGGTCTCGGGGCCGACCACCTCGTCGAGGACGTGCTGGCCGCCGCCGCGCTCGTGCGTGCGGTGGGCGTCGCCCCCGTCTCGATCCGCGACGCCCTCGCCGGTTTCGCGGTGGACCACCACCGCACCGAGGTCGTGGCCGAGTCCGGCGGAGTGACGTGGGTGGACGACTCGAAGGCGACCAACCCCCACGCCGCGCGCGCCTCCTTGACGGCCTTCCCGTCGGTCGTGTGGATCGTCGGAGGCCTCTTCAAGGGCGTCGACGTCGAGCCGCTCGTCCTCGAGTCCACGGGCGCCGTCCGGGCAGCCGTGTTCGTGGGAGTCGACCGTGAGCCCCTCCGACAGGCCTTCTCCCGACACGCGCCCGGCATCCCCGTCTTCGAGGTCGACGCCACCGACACTGGGCAGGTGATGCCGACGGCCGTGCGCCTCGCCGCGAGCCTGGCCCGACCCGGAGACACCGTGCTCCTGGCCCCGGCGGCGGCGTCCATGGACCAGTTCACCGACTACACGGCCCGCGGGCGATCCTTCGCCCAGGCCGTACACGAACACTTGAGGGGTGACGTCGATGGCCAACCCGCCGTCCAGCCTCCCGCGCCGTCGGCCGACTGAGTCGAGTCGCACGCGCCGCGGGCCCGTCCGACCGACCGACGACGCGTCGAGCGGCCTGGGGTCCTCGAAACGCACCGCCGGTGCCGTCGTCCGCGTCAAGAAGCTCTTCGCCGCCGAGACCGGTTCGTACTTCGTGATCCTCGGCACGACGTTGTTCATGGTCGTGCTCGGGCTCGTCATGGTGCTCTCGTCGTCGTCGGTGGAGCAGTACATCTCGTCGCGACACACGTCGTTCTTCGGCGCGTTCATCCGGCAGGGCACCTACGCGGCCGTGGGCATCCCGCTCATGCTCATCGTGTCGCGGCTGCCCGTGTCGTTCCTCAAGCGCTGGGCGTGGCACGTCCTGGGCGCGACGATCGTCCTGCAACTCCTCGTCTTCTCGCCCCTCGGCTACGAGATCGGCGGCAACCGCAACTGGATCGACCTCGGCTCGTTCACGGCGCAGCCCTCCGAGGCCGTCAAGCTCGCGTTGGCGATCTGGCTCGGCATGATCCTCTCGGTCAAGCGCGACCTGCTCGACGACTGGAAGCACCTGGCGATCCCGCTCGTGCCCGTCGCCGGCGTCGCGATCGGTCTCGTCGTGCTCGGCGGCGACCTCGGGACGACCATGATCATGCTCCTGCTCGTCTTCGCGGCCGTCTGGTTCGCCGGTGTCCGCTTGCGCTACCTGCTCGCTCCGCTCGCGTTCCTGGCGGTCGTCGTGCCCCTGATCGCCCAGGGTTCGAGCTCGCGCAACTCACGCATCGCCGCCTGGCTGTCGGGTTGCACCGACTCGAGCCAGTACCAGGCCGAATGCTGGCAGACCCTCCACGGCACCTGGGCGTTGGCCTCGGGGGGACTCTTCGGCGTCGGCCTCGGCAACTCGAAGTCGAAGTGGTCCTGGCTGCCCGAGGCCGACAACGACTTCATCTTCGCCATCATCGGTGAAGAGCTCGGGCTGATCGGCGCGATGGTCGTGTTGGCGCTGTTCATCGTCCTCGCCGTCGGTTTCGTCAAGATCATCCGGCGGACGAACGACCCCTTCGTCCGCGTGACGACCGGGGCCATCACGGCGTGGATCATCGGCCAGGCGCTCGTGAACATCGCGGTCGTGCTGGGGCTGCTGCCCGTCCTGGGCGTCCCCTTGCCACTGATCTCGGCGGGTGGGTCGGCGTTGATCGTCACGCTCGTGGCCATCGGCGTGGTGCTCTCGTTCGCCCGGGTCCCCGAAGAAGCAGGCGCGCCGCAGGGGCTCCCGCAACAGCGGGTAGGGTCTCTGCGGTGACGACGTATCTCCTCGCCGGCGGTGGCACCGCCGGGCACGTGAACCCCCTCCTCGCCGTGGCCGACCGACTCCGCCGGCGCGAACCCCACGCGACGGTCCTCGTGCTCGGCACGGCCGAGGGGCTCGAGGCCCGGCTCGTCCCGCAACGCGGGTACGAGCTGCTGACCCTGCCCCCGCTGCCCCTCCCCCCCCCACCCCCCCCGGCGGCTCTGCGCTTCCCCGGCCGCCTCGCGGGCGCGATCGACGGCATCCGGTCCTTGCTCGCGCAACACGACGTCGACGTCGTCGTGGGTTTCGGCGGCTACGCAGCCGCCCCCGCCTACGTCGCCGCCTGGCGGTCGAGGGCGCCCGTGGTCGCCCCCGAGGCCACCCCCAAGCCCGGCATGGCGAACGTCCTCGGCGCGTTCCTCTCGCCCCACGTCGGCGTCGTCTTCCGCTCCACCCGCCTCCGGGGTGGACGGCAGGTCGGCATGCCGTTGCGCGACGAGATCGAGTCCCTCGACCGGCGTGCCCACCGCGACGAGGCCGTCGCGACGTTCGACCTCGACCCCGCGCGGCCGACGCTGCTCGTCACGGGCGGCTCGACCGGTGCTCGTCGCCTCAACGAGACCATGTCGGAGGCAGCCGTCAGCGTGCTCGGCGCCGGCTGGCAGATCCTGCACATCACGGGTGAGAAGTCCGACCTCACCTCGACCGATCTCGACGGTCACCACCTGGTGCGGTACTGCGACCGCATGGACCTCGCGCTGTCGGCGGCCGACTTCGTCGTCTCCCGGGCCGGTTCGGCCACGGTGAGCGAGCTCACCGCGCTCGGCCTGCCCTCGGTGCTCGTGCCCTACCCGGTGGGCAACGGCGAGCAGCGTCACAACGCCACCGACGTCGTCGGTGCCGGGGGAGCGCTGCTCGTCGCCGATGCCGACTTCACGCCCGCGTGGGTCGCGCGCACGCCCGCCCCGCTGCTGCTCGACCGGGCCGTCGTGGCCGACATGGCGGTCCGTGCCGCCTCGGTCGGGGTGCGCGACGGCACCGACCGCACGGTCGACCTCGTCCTCGACGCCGTGGGCCGCGCCTCCTCGTCCTCCCAGAACTCCGACCTCAGCGAGACATCATGATCAAGCCCGACCTCGACCAGCCGATCCCCGCCGAACTCGGCGCCGTCCACTTCGTCGGCATCGGCGGCTCCGGCATGAGCGGCATCGCCCGCGTGTTCCTCGCCGCCGGCCACCGGGTCACCGGGTCGGACGCCCGCGACAGCGCAGCCGTCGAGTCCCTCCGGTCGCTGGGCGCCGAGATCGTGATCGGTCACGACGCCGCCAACGTCGGCGAGGCCGACACGCTCGTGGTGACCGGGGCGCTCTGGCAGGACAACCCCGAGTACCAGCTCGCGCTGGCGAAGGGCCTGCCCGTCCTGCACCGCTCTCAGGCACTCGCCTGGCTCATCGGACACCAGCGCCTCGTCTCTGTGGCCGGTGCGCACGGGAAGACCACGTCGACCGGCATGATCGTCACCGCCCTGCTCGCCGCGGGGCAGGACCCGAGCTTCGTGAACGGCGGGGTCATCCAGTCGTTGGGCGTCAGCGCCCGCGGCGGCGACGACGACCTGTTCGTCGTCGAGGCCGACGAGTCCGACGGGTCGTTCCTGCTCTACGACACCTCGGTCGCCCTGATCACCAACGTCGACGCAGACCACCTCGACCACTACGGTTCGCACGAGGCGTTCGACGACGCCTTCGTCCGGTTCGCGTCGGCCGCGCGCGAGTTCGTCGTGGTCTCGAGCGACGACGCCGGGGCCGTCCGCGTCACCGGGCGTCTCGACCACCCGCACGTCGTGACCTTCGGCGAGGCCGTCGACGCCGACGTGCGCCTGAGCGACATCGCCTCGATCGGTCCCGTCTCGTTCACGTTGCACGCCGAGGGCCGTTCGTGGCCCGTGCAGTTGCGCGTGCCCGGGCGCCACAACGCCGTCACCGCCGCCGGCGCCTTCGCCGTCCTCGTCGGTCTGGGCGTCGACCCCGAGGCCGCCATCGCGGGCCTCGAGACCTTCGGGGGCACCGAGCGACGGTTCGAGCTCCACGGTGTCGTCCGGGGTGTCAGCGTGTACGACGACTACGCCCACCACCCCACCGAGGTCGCCGCCGCACTGCAGGCCGCGCGCTCCGTGGTGGGCGACGGGCGCCTCATCGCCGTGCACCAACCGCATCTCTACAGCCGGACCCGGATGATGGCGGGCGAGTTCGCCGAGACCTACGAGCGGCTCGCGGACCACACCATCGTGCTCGACGTGTACGGTGCGCGCGAGGACCCCGAGCCCGGCGTCACCGGCGCTCTCGTGTCCGAACGCTTCGCCGACCCCGACCGGGTCGACTACGTGTCCGACTGGCAGGCCGCGGCCGACCGCACCGCCGAGGTCGCGCGCGACGGGGACTTCGTCATCACGCTCGGTTGCGGCGACGTCTACCGCATCGTGCCGCAACTGCTCGGCTCGCTCGACGCGGCTCACGAGCCCGTCGTCGCCATCGCGGAGGACTCCGCGGAGTGACTCGTCACAGCAGGTCCGTGGCGTCGGGGGCCCTCCGATGAAGCGGCCCGACGGATTCGACGAGCCGGAACCCGCCGCGCCCCCTCCGGCGGCTCCGACCCGTCGCCGGCGCGGCCGGGATGCGGACGCCACGGGGCCCGTCCCCCTCGCGGGCGCTCCGCGCCCCCGCCGCGCGGCGACGGGTGGCCCGCCGGCGCGGGGCGACGGGGGCACCGGCTCGTCGTCGTCCCCGTCCACGCTGAGGGGCCGTCTCGGGACGGTCGCCGGAGCCCCTGCGGCCGGGCGCGCCCGCCTGTCGAAGCCCGCGTCCACGGACGCGACCGACTCGCACGCCACGGGCGCCCCCGGCGGTTCCCAGCCGCCGCGCATCGTGGCACCCGACGGCACGGCCGCCGAGGCCAAGGCGCGAGCCGCCGCGGCCCGCAAGCAGGCACGTCGGGCGTCGAGCGAACGGAGGCGCGTCGAACGCGTCGAGGTCCGTCGCTTCACGCGTCGCAGCCGACACCGTCGGGCGACCCTGGTGTCGCTCGGGGCCGTCGTCCTCCTCCTCGTCGCGTCCGTCGCGGTCGCCGTGTTCTCCCCGCTGCTGTCGTTGCAGACCATCCGCGTCGAAGGGACCGAACGCGTCGACGCCTCGGCCGTCCGGACGGCACTCGACGGACAGCTCGGGACCCCCCTCGCGATGATCGACTTCGACGAGGTCACCCGCGAGCTCGCGGCCTTCCCCCTGATCGCCAGCTACGTGACCGAGACCGCTCCGCCGCACACGCTCGTCGTCCGCATCCAGGAGCGCCAGCCCGTGGCCACGGTCGCCGCGGGGGAGGGGTTCGAACTCGTCGACCCGGCCGGCGTCGTCGTCCAGGAGCTCGACGCCCGGCAAGAGGGGGTGCCCCTCGTCGACGTCGGGGGAGCGGCCCTGGACGGCCCCGCCTACCGCTCGGTCGCCGAGGTGCTGTTGGCGCTGCCGGTCACGCTGCGGTCCACCGTCGACACCGTGACGGCATCGACGGCCGACGACGTGACCCTGCAGCTCACCTCCGGCGAACGGGTCGTGTGGGGCAGCGCCGACGAGTCGGCGAAGAAAGCACAGGTGCTCGCGGGTCTGATCGCGGACCAGGCCCGGCGCGACCCGGGTGCGAGCGTCGAGTACGACGTGTCCGCTCCCGACAACGGGATCATCAGGACGAGATGAGAGGGTGTGTTCGCGACACGCTGGACACCCTGGCGACTGCGCCTGCAGCGCACCCATACCTTGTGACTGCAGAACTTGCATACCATGTACAACTTTAACCTTCAACTGCAGAGTTAAGGTTCAAGCGGAGGCCCGGACGTGACAACGAACCATAACTACCTAGCCGTGATCAAGGTCGTCGGTGTCGGCGGCGGTGGCGTCAACGCCGTCAACCGCATGATCGAACTCGGGCTCCGCGGGGTGGAGTTCATCGCCATCAACACCGATGCCCAGGCGCTGCTGCTGAGCGACGCCGACGTCAAGCTCGACGTCGGTCGCGAGCTCACCCGGGGCCTCGGCGCCGGTGCCGACCCCGAGGTCGGACGCCGTGCGGCCGAGGACCACGCCGAAGAGATCGAAGAAGCCCTCGCGGGTGCCGACATGGTCTTCGTCACGGCCGGCGAAGGCGGTGGCACCGGCACGGGCGGCGCCCCGGTGGTCGCTCGCATCGCCAAGTCGATCGGCGCCCTGACCATCGGTGTCGTCACGAAGCCCTTCGGCTTCGAGGGCAAGCGCCGTCAGGCCCAGGCCGAGGCCGGGGTCGCCGCCCTGAAGGACGAGGTCGACACCCTCATCGTCGTCCCCAACGACCGTCTGCTCGAGATCAGCGAACGCGGCATCAGCATGGTCGAGGCCTTCGGCACGGCCGACCAGGTGCTCCTCGCCGGTGTCCAGGGCATCACCGACCTGATCACCACGCCCGGTCTGATCAACCTCGACTTCGCCGACGTCAAGTCGGTCATGCAGGGCGCGGGTTCGGCCCTCATGGGCATCGGTTCGTCGCGGGGCGCCGATCGCGCCATCAAGGCGGCAGAGCTGGCCGTGGCCTCCCCGCTGCTCGAGGCGAGCATCGACGGTGCGCACGGCGTGCTGCTGTCCATCCAGGGCGGTTCGAACCTGGGCATCTTCGAGATCAACGACGCAGCCCGTCTGGTCCAAGAGGCCGTCCACGCCGAGGCCAACATCATCTTCGGTGCCGTGATCGACGACACCCTCGGCGACGAGGTGCGCGTGACGGTCATCGCAGCCGGCTTCGACGGTGGCGAGCCTTCGACCAAGGTGAAGGACCGCCGGTCGAGCTTCGTCGACTCCGAGGGCCCCACGGCGACCTCGGTCGCCGGCGTCTCGGCCATCGCCGACAGCGGTGCGACGCACGAGCCCGCTGCCTGGAAGCGGCCCGAAGAGCCCGCGACCCAGGCCGTCGACCCGGCCTTCGACGACGGTGACGACGACCTCGACGTCCCGGACTTCCTCAAGTAACGACGAATGACCGATCCGACGTGTGTCGACGGCGACCTGGGCGAGCGTCTCGCCCGGGTCGCCGCGGCCGTCGACGATGCCTGCGCCTCCGCGGGACGGTCTCCGGACGAGCTCACCACGATCGTCGTCACGAAGTTCCACCCGCCCGGCCTGATCCGTGCGCTGTACGCCCTGGGCGTCCGCGACGTCGGAGAGAACCGTCATCAAGAGGCGCAGGCGAAGGCCGCCGAGTTGAGCGACCTCGACGGGCTCCGGTGGCATTTCGTCGGTCAGTTGCAGTCGAAGAAGGCGCGGCAGGCCCGGCGCTACGCACACGCCGTGCACTCGCTCGACCGTGACTCCGTGGTCGACGGTCTGTCCGACGACTCCGGTTCCGTCGTCGACGGGTTCGTCCAGGTCAACCTGACCGACGATCCGGGCCGCGGGGGAGTCGCCGAGCGGGACGTCGAGACGCTGGCCGAGAAGGTGCTCTCGACCCCGGGGCTGCGGCTGCGGGGCGTCATGGCGGTCGCCCCCTTGGACGAGGAGGCGCGACCCGCCTTCGCGCGCCTCCGGGCGGTCTCCGAGCGGGTGCGGTCCCTCGAGGCGACGGCCGACGCGATCTCGGCCGGCATGTCCCCCGACTTCGCCGAGGCCGTCGCCGAGGGCGCGACACACCTACGGATCGGCACGGCAATCACGGGTTCTCGCCCCGATGCTCGTTAATGTCGGACCTGACGATCCACTGACTCGGAGGAACACCATGGCCAACCCGCTGCGCAAGACGATGGTCTACCTGGGCCTCGCCGACGAAGAGCTCGAGTACGACGAGCAGCCCCACGAGCGAGCGCAGCCCCAGCAGTCGTCGCGACCTCAGGCGGCCGCGCAGGCTCCGGCTCCGGTCGCCCCGGTCCATTCGGCTCCCACTGCCGCCCCCGCGCCCACCCGCGCCCCCGTGACGCCCCTGCGTCGCTCCTCGCCCCCGAAGAACACGGTGCCCCACGACATGAACGAGATCCTGACGGTCCACCCCCGCGAGTACAAGGACGCCCAGGCGATCGCCGAGAGCTTCCGAGACGGCATCCCGGTGATCATCAACCTGTCGCAGATGACCGAGGCGGACGCCCGTCGTCTGGTCGACTTCGCCAGCGGACTCTCGCAGGGGCTGTACGGCAAGATCGAGCGCGTGACGAACAAGGTCTTCCTGCTGTCACCGGCGCACATCGCGGTGAGCGGCGAGCAGGCTGAGGTAGAATCCGACATCGAAGCGTCGTTCTTCGCCCAGTCGTGACGAGTCCGTCGTCCCGGCTTCTCCGCGTCGACGTGACGACCTGCCCGCCCGCGAGTCCCCTCGCGCCGACTCGTGTGAGCTGATGACCCCCCGATGATCACTTACCTGATCGCCACGATCGCGTACTACGTGCTGCTGATCTTCTTCCTGCTCATGTGGGCGCGCTTCGTGCTCGACCTGGCGCAGTCGTTCAGTCGTGGCTGGCGTCCCCGAGGGCCCGTCCTCGTGTTGGCCGAGGTCGCCTACACCGTGACCGATCCGCCCATCCGTCGCGTGCGCAAGATCCTGCCGCCCGTGCGGCTCGGTTCGGTCGCACTCGACTTCGGCTGGAGCATCATCATGCTGGCCGTGATCATCCTGATGAGCGTCGCCTCCGGGCTCCGCGCCGTCGGCTGACCACGTCGTCGGCGAGTGACAGGGTAGGCTCACTGCAGCGCCTGAACGGCACGACCCCGGCCCGACCGGGTCCCGTTCCTCTACGGTGTAGAAGAACGACACAGACCACGATCACACGATCCAACAGATGCACGAGGTGACGGCAATGGCTTTGACGCCGGAAGACGTAGTCAACAAGCGGTTCCAGCCGACGAAGTTCCGCGAGGGATACGACCAGGACGAGGTCGACGACTTCCTCGACGAGGTCGTCGCCGAGCTGCGACGTCTCAACCAGGAGAACGACGAGCTGCGTCAACGCCTCTCGTCGGGCGAGTCCGCCCCCGCGACGCAGGCCGCCCCCGTGTCGGCCCCGGTGGCCAGCGCCCCGGCTCCTGCGTCGGCACCGGCTCCCGCCTCGGCCCCCGAGGCCGTCGAGCCCGAGCCGGTCGTCGAGCCCGAGCCCGTCGTCGCGGCCCCCGCCGCCGTGGCGTCCGCTCCCGCCTACTCCGCCCCGGCCGTGTCCGAGGCCGACGAGACCAGCAGCACCAACAGCCTGCTCCAGTTGGCCCGTCGTCTGCACGAAGAGCACGTCCGCGAGGGTGTCGAGAAGCGTGACGCTCTCATCGCCGAAGGTCACGCCACCGCC